>CAYZQZ010000022.1:0-20091 GCA_964480235.1 uncultured Reyranella sp.
GCGAGTTCGTATCTCTGCTCGGCCCGTCGGGCTGCGGCAAGACCACTCTCCTGCGCATCGTCGCCGGCCTGCTCGGCGTCGACCGCGGCACGGTGAAGCTCGACGGCCAGGACATCACGACGCTGCCGCCGCACAAGCGCGACGTCGGCGTCGTATTCCAGAACTATGCCCTCTTCCCGCACCTCACCGTCGCCGAGAACGTGGCGTTCGGCCTGAAGGCCCGGCGGCGTACCGCTGCCGAGACACGTGCCGCAGTGAAGAAATTCCTCGAGTTGGTCCATCTCTCCGACTTCGCGGACCGCTCGGTCCGTGCTCTGTCGGGCGGCCAGCAACAGCGCGTCGCTGTCGCTCGCGCACTCGCGGTGCGGCCGAAGCTGCTGCTTCTGGACGAGCCCTTCTCCGCTCTCGACCGCAAGCTGCGCGAAACCATGCAGATCGACCTGCGCCGCTTGCTGCGCGAACTCGGCACCACGTCGGTGTTCGTGACGCACGACCAGGACGAGGCGCTCACCATGTCCGACCGCATTGCAGTGATGAACAAGGGTGCGATCGAGCAGTTCGACACACCCGAGGCAATCTACCGCCGGCCAACCACGTCCTTCGCGCTGGAATTCGTCGGCCTCTCCTCGCGCCTCGGCGGCACGGTGCTGGGCAGCGAGGGCGATCTTGTGAAGGTCGACACCGCGTTCGGTCCTTTGCTCGCCCCCGGCAGCTTCGTACCGGGCGCCAGGGTGCTGCTGGCGGTAAGGCCCGAGCGCATCAAGGTAGGGGGGCCGGGTGACTACGCCCTGACGGCCAGGCTGCGAGATGCCGTGTTCCAGGGCTCCAAGGTGCAGTTGCATTTCGAGGCGCCGGAAGGCGACCAGTTGCTGGTCGAGACGTCCGAACTCCCGGGCGGCGTCCCGATGCCCGGCAGCGACATGAAGCTCGGCTGGGCGGTAGCCGACACGCTGATCTATCCCGCGTCATGAAGGCGATCCCCATCGTCTGGCGCGATCCGGTGGCGCTTCTGGCGGTGCCGGCGGTGCTTTACCTGCTGCTGTTCTACGGCCTGCCGCTCGGCTGGCTGCTGGCCAAGAGCTTTGTCGGGGCCGCAGGCTTCACCCTGCAGCCCTACGCGGAATTCTTCGCCGACCCGTTCAACTGGCGTGTCATCGGCAACACGCTGTCGGTCGCGCTCTGGGTCACGCTGGTTTGCCTGTTGCTCGGCTATCCCGCGGCCTTTGCGCTCGCTCGCGCAGGCGCCGCCGTTCAGATCGCCATGCTGATCGCGATCATCCTGCCGCTGTCGGTCGGCGCGGTCGTGAAGGCCTTCGCCTGGCAGATCGTGCTGCGCCGTGATGGCGTGGTCTCGCAGGTGCTGGTGGGCCTCGGTATCTGGGGCGAGCCGCAGCGACTCCTGTTCACCGAGACCGGCCTGGTGCTGGGTGCGGCGAACATCTTCCTTCCTTTCATGATCCTGCCGATCTATTCGGTCGTGAAGCTGATCGACCCGCGACTGCTCGAGGCCGGCGCTACCCTGGGCGCTGCGCCGCTCTACCGCTTCGTGAAGATCATGCTGCCGCTCACCCTCCCCGGCATCGTTTCGGGGGTGGCGTTCGTGTTCTCGATGAGCGTGTCGATGTACGTCATCCCCTCGCTGCTGATCGGCGACCGCTTCCAGACTCTCTCCACCCTGACCGGCCGCTCCTTCCTGTTCATGCGCAACGAGCAGCTCGGCTCGACCACGGCGGTGATCCTGCTGGTTCTCGCGGTCTCGATCGTGGTCGGCTCAAGCTGGCTGGCGCGCCGGCTGGGCGGCAGCACATGACCGCGATCGAACGGATGGCGCGCGCCGTGATGTGGGCGGCGGCCGTCTTTACGGTCGTTTTCCTGATGACGCCGCTGCTGGTCACGGTCGCGGTCTCGTTCGGCTCGTCGAGCGTGTTTACCCTGCCGCCGCCCGACTGGTCGTTCCGCTGGTACCAACGGCTGGCCGTCACGCGCGGCCTGTGGCCCGCGCTACTGACCTCGATTCAGGTCGCAGCCGTCTCGACCGCTGTCGCGCTGGCGCTGGGTACGCTCTGCGCCATCGCCATCGTGCGCGGCCGCTTCCCGGGCCGCGAAGCGATCGCGACCTTCCTGGTTTCGCCGCTGATGCTGCCCGGACTGGTGATCGGCATCGCCATGCTGCAGGGTTTCAAGGCCGCCGGCCTGCGCGAGACCTATTCGAGCCTGCTGATCGCGCATGTGATCATCACGCTTCCTTACATCGTGCGCACGGTGCTGGGTGCGCTCACCCTGTTCGACTTCTCGCTGATCGACGCCGCGCGCACGCTGGGCTGTTCCTATCCGGCGGCGTTGATACGGGTGATGGTGCCGGCGCTTGGACCGGCCTTCCTGACGTCGGGCATGTTCGCGTTCCTCGCCTCGATGGACAATTACCCGATCTCGATCTTCTTCACCGACGCCTGGACCAAGACATTGCCGATCCAGATGCTGCAGTACGTCGAGGAGAATCCCGACCCGACGATCGCGGCCATTTCCGCCGGGCTGGTGCTACTCGCCATCCTGGCCCTCGTCGTGGGCGACCGCCTGGTCGGCCTGCGCAAGCTCGCGGACTTCTGAAGAATGACCCAGGAAAACGATCCCTGTGACCTGCTGGTCACCGCCGACCTTTTGATGACGCTCGACGCCAAGGGCACCATCCTGCACGACGCGGCGATCGCCGTGATCGACCGCACCATCGCCGAGATCGGTCCCGCCGCCGAGCTCAAGGCAAAGTGGGCGCCGGCCCGGACGGTCGACGGTGCGGGCCGCATGGCCCTGCCCGGGCTGGTCAACATCCACAACCACACGCCGCTCATGATCACGCGCGGCATGATCGAGGATATCGGCTTCGCCCCGATGTACACGCCCGGCATTCCGCAGGGGCACTGGCTGACCGCCGACGACGCCTACGTGCTGTCGAGCCTGGGGATGTACGAGTTGCTGCGGGCCGGCTGCACGACGGTGGTCGACTATTATCGCTACCCCGAGTCCTGCGCCCGCGCCGCAGCCGAACTCGGTCTTCGGGCGGTGATCGGCGGCCGCGTACATGACGCCGAGCCCGGCGACCTCGCCGGCGGCAAGCACAGCTATTCGACGGCAATCGGTCAGGCGAGCCTGAAGGAAAATGCCGAGCTGATCGCGAACTGGAACGGCCACGACGACGGCCGCATTCGCTGCGATTGGGCGCCACATGCACCCGACACCTGCTCCGACGATCTGCTGCGCGAGGTCAAGAAGCTCGCCGACGCGCACGGCGGCAACGTGCACACGCATCTCTCCCAACTTCCCGCCGAACTGCACGCCGTCAAGGAGCGCACCGGCCTCACGCCGCCGCAGCTCATGGACAAGCTTGGACTGCTGAACGACCGGCTGATCGCCGCGCACTGCATCCACATGGACCGCAGCGACATCGAACTCTGCGGCAAGGCAAGAATGACAGTGGCGCACGCGCCGATCGGCAACGCCAAGGGCGGCCGCATCGCACCGATCATGGAACTCAGGGAGGCAGGTGCCCGCATCGCGCTCTGCACCGACACATTCTCGGGCGACCTGATCGAGGCGATGCGCTGGGCGATCTCCATGCAACGCATCCATCGCCAGGGGAACGTCCTCGACGCCCGCACCGTGCTCGATTGGGGCACCCGCGAAGGCGCCGAGGCCGTCGGCATGGGCCATCAGGTGGGGTCACTGGAGGCCGGCAAGAAGGCCGATATCGTGCTGCTCGACAACCGCTCACCATCGCTCGCGCCGATCATCGACGGTTACGGCGTGCTGGTACATTCCGCGTCGGGTCACGACGTCGATACCGTCGTGATCGACGGCAAGGTCGTGCTCGCGGGGGGCCAACTCACGATGGCAGACGGTCGTGCCATCGTCGCCGAGGCGCAGAAGGTCGCCACGAAGCTGTGGGGCCGCGCGGGACGTCAGACGATCGGTTAGTCTCTCCTCATGAAAATCCTCGTCGCTAATCCCAACACGTCCACGGGCGTCACCGACAAACTCGTGGCCTCCGGCCGGCTGGTCGCCAGCGCCGGAACCGAATTGATCCCGATGACTGCACCGCGCGGCGTGCCCTACATTGCCACCCGCGCAGAAGCCGCGATCGGCAGCGCGGTATTCCTCGAGATGCTCGCCGAGCGGCGAGGAACGATCGATGCCGCGGTCTGCGCCGCCTTCGGCGACCCGGGCCTGGGCGGCGCACGGGAACTGTTCGATTTTCCCGTAGTCGGCATGGCGGAGGCCGCGATGCTGGTCGCCTGCACACTCGGCCGATCCTTCTCGATCGTGAGTTTTTCGAAGTCGCTCGAACCCTGGTTTGCCGAGATCGTCGCCTGGCATGGGTTGAGCGGCCGCTGCGCCTCGATCCGCATGCTCGAGGGCGGGTTCAAATCGATCGACGACGTGCAGAACGAGAAGGAAGGACTGCTGGTCGACCTGGCCAACCGCACCGTGACCCAGGACGCCGCCGATGTGGTGATCCTGGCCGGCGCACCGCTGGCGGGGCTCGCCAACAAGATCGCCGACAAGGTGCCGGTGCCACTGGTCGACGGTATCCAGGCGGCGGTGACGATGGCCGAAGGGCTAGTACGCCTGAAGCCACGCAAGGCCGCCGCCGGCACTTTCCGGCGCCCCGGCCCCAAGGACTCGAAGGGGCTTGGTCAGGCACTGGCCGACGTGATCGGGCACAAGGATGCGTGATCTGAAGGGCTACGGCCGCACACCGCCGCACGCCAACTGGCCCGGCGGCGCGCGCGTCGCCGTCTCGTTCGTGATCAACTTCGAAGAAGGCGCGGAGATGTCGCTCTCTTCAGGCGACGCCTTCAACGAAAAGACCTACGAGGTCACCGACGAGATCGCGGGCATTCCCGATCGCTGCATGGAGTCCCACTTCGAGTACGGCACCAAGGCCGCATGGTGGCGTATCGCCGACACACTCGAACGCCTGGGCGTTGCGACCACCGTCAGCACCTGCGGCCAGGCTGCCGAACTCTCGCCGTGGCTGATCGAGGATGCGGTCCGGCGCGGCCACGAGATCTCCTGCCATGGCTGGCGCTGGGAACGGCATGCGCACCTGAAGGAGGATGAAGAGCGCGAGAAGATCGCGCGCACCCACAAGGTGCTGAGCGAAATCGCAGGCGCCCCCGTGGTCGGCTGGCACACGCGCTCGACGCCGTCGCCGAACACGCGGCGTCTACTGGTCGAGCATGGCGGCTTTCTCTACGACAGCGACGACTATTCGGACGACCTGCCCTTTCAGGTGCAGGTCTCAGGCAAGAAGCACCTGGTGATCCCCTACAGCTTCGACACCAACGACATGCACTACCACCAGGGCTTTCACCGTTTCGTCACGGCCCGCGACTTCGCTGAATACACGACCGACGCGTTCGATACGCTGTGGGAGGAAGGCGAGCGGGCACCCAAAATGATGTCGATCGGCCTGCACCTGCGCATGATCGGCCGCCCCGGCCGCATCGCCGCGCTCGATCGCATCGTCGCCCACATGCGCGAGAAGGGTGCCGTCTGGTTTGCCACGCGCCGGCAGATCGCCGAGCACTGGCTGGGCCACGCCGCCCGAGAGCGTCGCTGACACCTCGATCCATTCTGCACCGTGCGGCGCCCGCGCTTCGGCCTTCGGCCTGGAGCGCTACCCGCCGCCAGGCGCCTCGCTAGCGAGGCGCCTTGGGTCTCACGATCTTGATCGTGCTGGTCGAATGCACGATCAGGCGACCTTTCTCGTCCTTGACCTCGCCGTCGAGGAAGCCGACCGAGCCGCCCCAGCGCAGCACGCGGCCCTCGGCGAAGACCGTGCCCGGCCCCATCGCCTCGAAGAAGCTGACCTTGATCTCCAGAGTCGGCACGGCAACCACCAGTTTGCCCTTCGCCATGGCGGCATTGGCCATCGCGGTGTCGACCATGCCGGTGAGGAAGCCGCCCTGGCAGATCTTGCCGCCGGAGTGGCAGAACGCCTCGACGATCTCGAACTTGAAGCGGCACCAACCACGCTCGGCATCGATGTCGAGCATCGTGCCGTTGAGCGCCGTGACCGGGTTTGGCGGGTTGTCCCGCATCAGGCGCAGGATGTCGTCGTTGGTGAGATTGTCGGCGCTGAGATGCGCGAAGTCGGGATGGACGGAATTCATGCGGCGCGGACTATAGCGGACGTGCCGCCCGCCGCACCTTGTCGAGCAGTTCGATCAGCGCGCGCGTTTCGGTCGCCGAAAGTCCCGCCACGATGCGCTTTTCGTGCGCCCGCACCAGCCGCGCGAACCGCGCCAGCGCCTTCTCGCCGGCCGGCGTCAGCGCCAGCGCATGGGTGCGGCCGTCGGTCGGCGACGCGTTGCGCAAGAGAAAGCCGCGTGCCTGCAGGCGATTGAGGATCGGCACCAGGGTCGAGCGGTCGATGCCGAGCGCACGGGCGAGCGCCATCTGACTCATCCCGACATTGCGCTCGACCAGCACCAGCAGGCCGAACTCGCCCGGCGTCAGGGCCTCGCCCGCCTTGGCAAAAGTGGCGGCGAAGTCGGCGAACACCGCTGACTGCGTCCGGCGCAGCGCATAGCCCAACAGGGAAGGCAGCAGGCCGCGATCGATCGGCGGGGCGGGTGGACGGGCCATTGGCGGAGTGGTAAATCGATATTGTTTGTAGAGCAAACAAATTCGCCGGAACCCCGTCCTCCCCTCATGAGCTTCAAGGTCAATATCGTTCCAGCCGGCCGCACAGTCGACGTGCCGACCGGTGGCACAATTCTGGAAGCCGCCCTCGATGCCGGCGTCGGGTATCCGTTCGGCTGCCAGTCGGGCAATTGCGGCGCCTGCAAGTCGCACCTGCTCAAGGGTGAGGTGACGATGGAGGGCTATTCCGAATTCGCTCTCTCCGACGAGGAGAAGGCACGCGGCCTGATTCTCGCCTGCCGCGCCGTACCCTGGGAGGAATGCGACGTCGCCTGGCTGGATGAGGACGACCTGATCGTCCATCCACGCCGCCTGCTCGCTTGCAGGGTGGCCGAACTCGACGACGCCACGCACGACATCAAGCGTGTGCGGCTCAGGATCGAGAGCGGCGGGCCGTTCGACTTCTCTGCCGGCCAGTTCGCCTCGGTGACTTTCGACGGTTGCGCTCCGCGCGACTATTCGATGGCCAACGTGCCCGGCTCCGACCTGATCGAGTTCCATGTCCGACGCAGCCCTGGCGGCACCACAAGCGCCTACGTTGCCGAGAAACTCAAGGTCGGCGACGTCGTGCGCGTCGAGGGGCCGTTCGGTGCCTCCTACCTGCGCGAGACCCATCGCGGACCAATCATCGCGGTAGCAGGCGGATCGGGTCTGGCGCCGATCAAGTCGATCGTCGAACGCGCGCTCGCCAGGGAAATGCCGCAGCACATCTACTTCTATTTCGGCGTCCGCGCCGAGCGCGACCTCTATATGGAGGAGCACTTCAGGGCACTCGCGGAGCAGCACCCCACCCTGCACTTCGTGCCCGTGCTGAGCGAGGGCGACGGCATTACACGGCGCTGCGGCTTCGTGCACGAGGCGGTCGCGACCGACTTCGACGAGTTCGACGGTTGCAAGGCCTACCTCGCCGGTCCGCCCGTCATGGTCGAGGCGGCAACCAGGCTGTTCGAGCAGCGCGGCATGCGACGAATCGATATTCATGCCGATGCCTTTTATACGGCCGCAGAGATGGCCAGTGCCGGCAGGAAAACGGGAGCGGAACTATGACCAGGATACTCGAAGGCCGTTCGGCCATCGTCACGGGTGCGGGCCGCGGCATCGGCCGCGCGATCGCCGAAGCGCTGGTCGCGGCGGGCGCAATGGTGATCGTCGCGGACAACGGAACTTCCATCGCAGGCGACGGCGGCGAGCCCGACGTGGCACGCGAAACCGCAAAGGCGCTCGGCGCCAATGCCATTGCGTTCGCTGAGTCGGTCGCTTCCCCCGGCGTCGCCAAGCAACTGGTCGACACGGCGGTGAAGCAATTCGGTGGCATCGACATCGTGGTGAACAATGCCGCGATCCTCCGCGATGCCTTCGTGTTCCGCATGGATCCGCGCGATTGGGACGCGGTGATCCGCAACAACCTTTCCGCCCCCTTCTATCTCACCAGTGCCGCGGCCGCGGTGATGCGCGAGCAGGGCAAGGCGGGGCGCGGCGGCGCCGGTGGTTACGACTGGGGCCGCATCGTCAACATCGTCTCGTCGGCCGGCCTTTACGGCAACCTCGGCCAGGCTGCCTATGCCAGCGCCAAGGCAGGACTGTTCGGTCTCACCCGCGTGACGGCGATGGACCTCGCTCGCGCCCAGATCACCGCCAACGCCGTGGCGCCCTTCGCCAGGACACGCGTTACGGACATCATCCAGCCCGCCAACGACGCCCAGAAGACCTACAAGGAGCGCGCCCTGAAGATCGGCGCGCATCATGTCGCCAACCTGGTGGCCGCGCTCTGCTCGCCCGCAGGCAAGGGCATCACCGGCCAGCTGCTGGGCGTGCGCGGCCGCGAGGTCTTCCTGTTCGGCCAGCCGCGACCGGTCGGAAAGATCGACGTCGGCCAGCCCGGCGCGATCGCCGAGACACTGACGGCCAAGCTCGGCTCGAAATTCACCGATCTCACCACCGACCTCGAAGCCTTCAACACCGAACCCCTCCTCTAGAAGCCCATTCGCCCGGATACCAAGGAGACGACCATGAGCGATCTTGTCGTGAAGACCGTGGAAGAACTGAAGGGTTGCCCCGATGAATATCGCGACGCCGTGTCGAAGCTCGTGATCAGCCACGCGATCAACGAGCTATACGGCGCGCAGGTGTTCGATGAACCGGCAATCGCCTACGCACCGACGCCCTACGCAAAGTGGCTGACCTGCCGCGTCGCCATGGAGGAGTACGGCCACCACGTGCGCTTCAAGCAGCTCGGCCAGCAGATGGGCATTCCCGAGGAGCGCATGGTTCCGGGGACCGGCAAGAAACCACTGTCGATCTTCGAATTCCCGCTGAAGACCTGGGAAGAGTTCGTCGCCATCAAACTGCTGGCCGACCTCGCCGAGATCCTGCAGGTCGAGGACCTGCTGCACTGCACCTTCCATCCGTTGAGGAACCTCGCTCGCGCCACCATGCCGGAGGAGCGCTTCCATGCTCAATTCGGCGAGGATTTCTCGGCCGAGCTCGTCAAGACGCCGGAGGGCAAGGCGCGACTGCAGGCGGCCGTGAACGAGTACTGGCCGTATCTGCCGAAGTTCTTCGGCGGTTCGAAGTCGAGGAACAACGAGATTTTCCGCAAGTGGAAGATCAAGCAGCGCACCAACGACGAGATGCGCGAGGACTACGTCAAGCGCGCCACCGAGGTTGCGGCCAAGTACGGACTCACCCTGCCGAAGCTCGCCGAGGCGGCGTAGCCGTTCGCCCGTGATCTTCCTGGGGCCGCTGCGCGCCGAACTGCGCGCAGCCTCGTGGTTCGCGGCGTTGGGCGAGCCGCTGACCGACGGCGATCTCTCCGAAGCCCGCGCCTATGCCGGCACCGATGGAGTGCAGCTTGTGACGGGCTGGCCCGACGCGGAGAAAATCCTGAAGTCGGCCGATCCCGCCTCGCTCGCCTGGTGGGACCAGGAGGAAGCCTTGCGCAAGCAGTTGCTGGCGCGTGCGGAAGCCAGCTATCCCGAGCGCGCGCTTTGGACGTCGCTTACCGAACTCACGACGGAAGCGGGCGACCTGGTGCACGGCAAGGCCGCGACAGCTGCTGCACGGATGGGGGGTGCCCAGCCGGCGTCGATCCATGTTGCCGCGGGTGCGGCCTCCCAAGCCGTCTATCAGCTCGCCGTGGCGCGCATCGCCGGCGAGACGAGCTCGCCCTTCGAAAGTAAGTTCAGACTGTTCGCTGCCGGCCGCTGGCCGCTCTGCGTCGAGGGCTCTAGGCTGACGCTCTTCTAGCGAGGAGCGGATGCAACGCACAGTCGGCAAGCTTGAGCGGCCGTTCGGCAAGCTTCACTATGAGGTCACCGGCCGCGGCCCGGCTCTGATCTTCGCCCACGGCCTAGGCGGGAACCAGATGAGCTGGTGGCAGCAGGTCGCCCACTTCGCGCCGCGCTATACCTGCGTAACCTTCGCCCATCGCGGCTTTGCGCCGTCCGATCCGGTCGACGGCGGTCCTGCCGCCGCCGACTATCCCGGCGATCTTGCGGTCCTCATCGATCGCCTCGGATTCAAGGAGGTGCGGCTGGTCGGCCAATCCATGGGGGGCTGGACGGTTCTGGAATACGCTCTCGCCACCCCCGCAAGGGTGAAGGCGCTGGTGCTGAGTTCGACCTCTGGCACGATCGACCGGCGAAGCGCCGACCCGTCGGGTGGCGCCCGCTACGATTCCTGGCTCAAGAACGCCGAGGCCGAGATCGCTGCCGGTCTCGCCCGGGGCATTCATCCCGCGGTCGGCCAGCGGGCCGCCGAAAGATCACCGTCGTTGCACCTTCTTTACAAGAGCATCGACGAGATGGCCGGCACGCTCGACAAGGAGAAGCTGCGCAACAATCTGCGGCGCACCGCGAGCCGAAAGACGTCCGATCTCAAGGACTTCCGGGTGCCGACCCTGCTGATCGCGGGAGGCCGGGACGTGGTGTTCCCGCCCTTCCTCGCAAGCGCCATCGCGGCAACCCTGCCCTGCGCCGATGCACAGGAGATGCCCGAGGCCGGGCACTCGCCATATTTCGAGGACGCCGCTACGTTCAACACACACGTGGAGCGCTTCCTCGCCCTCCACGCATAGGAGGGATCGTTGTCCAGGGACAACCCGCGGATCGCCGTTCTGGGATTCGCCATCGAGTGCAATCGCTTCGCGCCGGTTTCGACGGCGCACGACTTCGAGACCGACGTCGACATCCGCGGCAACCGCATCGTCAGCGAAGGCCGTGCCGCCGCGTCGATCACCTTGCCCGATCTTCCAGGCTTCTTCACCGAGATGGACGCGAGCGGCCCGTGGACTCCGGTGCCGATCCGCGTCTCGCAGGCCCAGCCCGGCGGACCGGTCGAGAAGGACTTCTTCAGGGGATTCCTTGCCGAGATCGCCTCGGGCCTTAAGGCGGCCCTGCCGGTCGAGGGCGTGTTCGTCTCCTGCCATGGCGCCGCCCTGGCCGAAGGCAGCGACGATCCGGACGGCGACCTGTTCGAGATGATTCGCAGCATCGTAGGTCCCGACGTGCCGGTGGTCTCAACCTTCGACCTGCACGCCAACGTCTCGCGCCGCATGACCGACAATCTCTCAGTGTTCGTGGGCTATCTCGAGAACCCGCACACCGACATCCGCGAACGCGGTGTCGAATCCGCGAAACACCTACGCGAATGCCTGGCAGGTGCGCGAACTGCGGTAACAATGGTCAAGCTGCCGCTCGTTCCCCCGCAGATTTCGTTGCTGACCGCGCGCGGGCCCTATGCCGACCTGATCAAGTACGGCCAGACCAAGGTCGGTGGCGACATCATGAACGTCTCGGTGATGGCAGGCTTCGCCTACGCGGACTCGCCCAAGAACGGCCTCACCGCCGTCGTCACTGCCCGCAATGGAAACCGGGCGGCAGCCGCCGCGCTGTCGCTCGACATTGCCAAGCGCGCCTGGGCGATGAAGGAGCGCTTCAAGCGCGGAATGATGTCGCTGGCCGACGCCGTACAACTTGCCGTATCGGTCGGGCGCGACCGGCGGCGCAAGCCGATCATCCTGGCCGACGTCGCCGACAATCCCGGCGGCGGTGGAAGGGGCAATACGACCTATCTGCTGCGCAGCCTGAAAGCCGCCGGCGCGCGGGGAGTGATCCTGGGCGTCTTCAACGACGCAGCACTCGCGGCCGAAGCGCACCGGCTGGGCGAGGGTGCCACCCTCACCGCCTCGTTCAACACCCAGGAGCATCATGAGTTTTCGTTGCCCTTCGACAGCGAGGCCAGGGTCGTGAAGCTCACCGACGGCAAGTATGTCGGCCGACGCGGACTGGCCCGGGGCATGTCGTGCGACATGGGCCCGTCGGCGCTGCTCGATCTCGACGGCGTACAGGTCGTGGTCATCACGCATCGCTGCCAATGCATGGATCCGATGCAACTCGAGATGTTCGGCGTCGACATCGCCCAGGCGCGGGTCGTCGTGGTCAAGAGCCGCGGCCACTTCCGTAGCGGCTTCGACGAGTTCTTCCGGCCCGAACAGGTCTACGAGGTGGACTGCCCCGGGCTTACCTCGCCGGTTCTGTCCAACTTCAATTGGACCGGCCTGCCGCGGCCGGTCTATCCCTTGGACGAAGAGACCGTCTGGACGCCGCCTCCGACCGTGTGACGCAACTCGACGACGGAGCTAGTGATGCTGCGCCGCTCGCTTCTTGGCTCTGCCGCCCTCCTCCTTCCCGTCGCAGCCCGGGCACAGAAGCCCCGGACCCTGCGGGTCGTCATGCATTCCGACCTGAAGATCATCGATCCAATCTGGACGACGGCCTATATCGCCCGCAATCAAGGCTACATGATCTAAGACACGCTGTTTGCGCTGGGCGGCACGCCGATCGTGCTGCAGCAAACTTCCGATCTCGCGGTGCTGACCAACCTCGCGCCGGTCGCCAAGCCCCTGCTCGAGCGCGGTGGTTTCAAGATCGATATGCAGACCATAGACTGAAACACCCAGGCGGCGCGCCAAGAAGGACCCGGCCGCGCCCGGCGGCTGGAACATCTCCCTCGCGGTCTCCGCCGCGGTCCTGCTGCTCTATCCCGTGAACAATCACTACGCCGAGGCGAGTTGCGATCGCGCGCAGTTCGGCTGGCCGCAGGACGAGGAGATCGAGAGGCTTCGCATGGCGTTCCTGCTCGGGACCGATCCGAACCAGCAGCTCTCGATCGCCCGGCAGGTCCAGCAGCGAATCATGGACCTCGGCGTCGCGGTCCCGCTCGGCCCGTACGTCCAGCCTCTCGCACGCCGCAAAAACGTCTCGGGCAACATCGAGGCGCCCATGCCGGTCTTCCGGAACGTCGACGTACAATAGCACAGGGACTGCAATTAGATTACCGCCTCGAAGTTGCAAGTTGTCTGACAACCTGAGGGCTGTCACTGTTCGCACCGACTGAAGCGGTCCAGAGAGTCCGCTCAAGAGGAGGAAACAATGCTCACCGGACTCACGCGCCGTCTGGCGCTACTCGCCTGCACTTCATCGGCAGCCGCACTGCTCACAGGTGCCGCCGCCGCGCAGAATCGCCAGTTCAGCTTTGCCTACGACCAGCCGAACACCACTGCGTATGGCATCGCGGCCAACATTTTTGACGCCAAGCTCAAGGAGCTGTCGGGCGGAAAGATGAGCATCAACCAGTTCCCTGGCGCACAGCTTGGCCAGGAACCCCAGATGCTGCAGAAAATGCGCGCCGGCGACATCGACTTCGTCATCACCGCGACGGCCAATGCTGCCAGCGTATCGCCACAGGCCGGCGTGTTCTCGCTGCACTTCATCTTCCGCGACCAGGGCCATCTCGCCCGAGTCATCGCCGATCCCGAGGTCTCGAAGGCATTCCGCGCCATGATCGCGGAGACGGTCCAAGGTGCGCAGGTGCTCGGCCTGATGACCATGGGCATGCGCAACATGTACGCCAAGAAGGAGATCAAGTCGGTTGCCGACATCAAGGGCCAGAAGGTGCGTGTCCAGGCGACCAAGACCGAGGACACGCATTTCCCCGCCTACGGCGCGCAGACGGTGCACATGCCATTCGGCGAGGTCTACACCTCGCTGCAGACCGGCGTGGTCAATGTCGCCGAGAATGGCGTAAACGTCTATCTCGCCAACAAGCACTACGAAGTGGCGCCGGTCCTGTCGATGACCGAGCATGAGGCCAACAACAACTGCATCTGGGTCAGCCAGAAGACCTGGGACAGCCTCACTGACGAACAGAAAAAATGGGTGCAGGCTGCGGCAGACGAGGTCAGCAAGCAGGAGCCGGCCAAGGCCCTTCAGCTCGAGAAGGACTCGGCTGTGAAGCTGCAGAAGATGGGCGTCAAGGTCGTCGAGAACGTCGACAAGTCAGGTTTTGCGGCGGCTGCGAAGCCGATCCAGGACCAGCTTGCAAAGGAACTGGGACCACACTCGGTGAAGATCCTGGAACTGGTGCGCAACGTTAAGTGACCCGCCGCAGCAGCGTTGCGTAGCGCACCGTGAGTAATCGTAGCCTTGTCCTGAAGCGCCACCGCCACCTCAAGTGGCGGGCGTTCGATCCCCTCGAAGCCACCCTGATGGTGCTTTGCGGCGTGTCGATCATAGGATTCACCACGTCCGTTCTGCTCGATGTGGTGACGCGCGAAATCGGCGCTCCATGGCTCTGGTTGCAGCAGGTCACGACAGGCTTCTTCGCCTGGGGTGTGTTCATCGGCATGGCCGTTGCCGTGCGGCGCAACGATCATCTCTACCTGGTTGAGATCACCAAACGGCTTAACGGGCCCAAGCGTACCTTCATGGAGTGCTTCAACCGCATCGTCGTGCTTGGCGTTGCGATCGCCATGGTGTGGTTCGGCTACAAGAATGCCCAGCTCGACATGGGCAGCTTCCGCATGCCCTCGCTGATCCCGCTGACCTATTACACCGCGAGCGTGCCGCTGTCGGGCCTGCTGATCGCCCTGTTCGCGGTCGAACAGCTCGTCAATGGCTGGAACAACGGCTTCGAGGGGCCGGAGGACACAGCCGACTTCGCGGTCGAAGCCGTCGAATGAGCAACGGCTACATCCTTTTCCTGATGGCCTTCCTGTTCCTCGGGCTGGGCTACATGGGCGTGCCGGTGGCGTTCGCGCTGATGGCGGGCGTGATCGTCGCCACTTCCTTCACGCCGATCAGCCTGCAGTCGATGATCGGACAGATGTTCCACGGCATCGACTCGGAGACGCTCCTTGCCGTGCCGTTCTTCCTGCTGGTCGGCGAGTTGATGACCTCGGCAAATGTCACCTCCCGCATGGTCCGGCTCGCCCAGACGATGGTCGGCCACATGCGCGGCGGCCTCGCCCAGGTCGTCACCTTGTTCAGCATGTTCTTTGCTGGCATTTCCGGGTCGTCGACCGCCGATGTGGCGGTGCTGAGCCGCACCGTCGCGCCGGAAATGGACAAGGAAGGCTACGACCGCGCCTTTACTGCGGCGCTGATCGCCTGCGCCTCGACCATGGCCAACCTGATTCCGCCCAGCATCATGGCGGTGGTCTATGGCGCCACGGGCAACGTCTCGATCGGCGGGCTGTTCCTGGGTGGCATCGTGCCAGGCGTGCTGATCGGCATCGGCCTGATGATCTACTCGCACTTCTTCGGACCGGTCGGCATCAAGAAGAAGATGGCAAGCCTCGGGGAGTTCGGCGTCGCCCTCAAGGACTCCTCGCTGCCGCTGATGATCCCTCTGATCATCATGGGCGGCATCCTGACCGGCTGGTTCACGCCGACCGAGGCCGGCATGATCGCCTCGGTCTATATACTTGTGATCCTGATCCCGCTGCTCAATCGCGGCCACGTCCGCTTTCTGCTCTGGGATTTTGTCTATACCGGCATGCTCTACGCCATACCGCTCGCCGCCGTGGCAGGTGCCTCCGCCTTCGGCTGGATGCTCGGCTACCTGCGCGGGCCCGACATTGTCGGTGGCTGGATTTCGGACTTCGCCGGCAAGGATCCAATGCTGATCATGTTCCTGCTGGTCGTGCTGTTCGTCATCGTCGGCGACTTCGTCGACGCGATTCCAGCCATCATCATCTTCATGCCGATCATCAACAAGCTGACCGAGCTCGGCGACATCAACGGCGTACATATGGGCGTGGTTATCATCACCACGCTGGTATTCGGCCTGATCACCCCGCCCTACGGGTTGTCGCTGTTGGTCGCCTCGAAATTCGTCGGCGTCAGTTTTCCGCGCGCCATGTTTGCCTCGCTGCCGATCTATGTCGTGTTCTTCATCACCATCGCCTTCACGGTGACCCTACCGGAGGTCGTGCTCTACCTGCCCAAGCTGCTCCTGCCGGAGTCGGTCGGCTGTTTCAAGAATCCGAGCGGCGTCGGCTACATTTGTCCCAACTAGCGCCGTCGGCGCCCAATCATCTGTCCGGCAGCGGGATGAATTCGTCGTCGCCCGGCACCTGGCCGAAGCGGCCTTCCTTCCAGTCGGCCTTGGCCTTCTCGATCCGGTCCTTCGAGGAGGAGACGAAGTTCCACCAGATATGACGCGGCCCGTCGAGCGCGGCGCCGCCCAGCAGCATCGCCTTGGCGCCCGAGGCCCCCGCGACCAACTCGGCTGCCGCGCCCCTGGACAGGACCGCGAGGTCACCGACCACAAGCTGGCGGTCCCCCAGCATCAGAGAGCCTTCGGCGACATAGATGCCGCGTTCCTCATGCTCGGGCGAGACGCCGAACTTGGCGCCGGGTGCGGCAACTGCGCCAACATAGAAGATCGGCGAGAAATGTGTCGTGGGCGCGGTGCGGCCCTTGTAGGTGCCGACGATCAGCCGCAACTCGGCCGTGCCCTCGTGCCAGAACGGCAGGTCGGCGGCCGCGACATGCTCGAAAGCCGGAGCCGTCTCCTCGTGCGCCCTCGGCAGCGCCACCCAGGTCTGGACGCCGTGCATGTTGAACCCCGTGCGCCTCATTTCGGGCTCGGTGCGCTCGCTATGGGCGATGCCCGAGCCGGCGGTCATCCAGTTGACGTCACCCGGCCGAATCGCCTGCGCGTAGCCCAGGCTGTCCCGGTGGAAGATGCCGCCATCGAACAGGTAGGTGACGGTGGCCAGGCCGATGTGGGGGTGGGGTCGCACAGCCATGCCGTCGCCGCCGGGCGGCACGGTCATCGGACCGAAATGATCGAGAAAGATGAACGGCCCGACCGTGCGCCGCTTGGCCGAGGGCAGCACCCGGCGCACCGGAAAGCCCGGTCCCAGCTCGTGCGCCCTGCCCTGGACCAGCAGTTCGATCGGATCGGCCATCTTGTTCTCCTCCAACGCCTGTGCTGCAACGACGCGGCATGATTCGCGACCTTACGCCCTTCTTCGCACCCAGGAGCATCGCCGTCGTCGGCGCGGGCGAACGGCCGACCTCGTCCGGCGGCGCCATCATGCAGATGCTGCGCCAGGCGGGATATGGCGGCCGTGTCGTTCCGGTCAACCCGAAGGGCGGCGAGATCTTCGGCTACCAGGCGGTGACCGCAATCGCCGAAATCGACCCGCCGGTCGACATGGCGGTCATCGTGATCCGCCCCGACGCGATCCTAGATGCGGTGAAGGAAGCGGCTGACCGGGGCATCAGGAACCTGCTGATCCTGCCCGGCGGCTTCGCCGAGGCAGGACCCGCCGGCGTTGCGCGCAACGAGGCGCTCAAGAAGCTTTCGGCCGAGCGGGGCCTCACGATCGCCGGACCGAACTGTGCCGGCATCATCCATCTCGACCCAGAATGGCGCTTCGCCGCGACTTTCCTGCGCGATCTTCCTCCCGGAGCGGCATCGGGTGCCGGCACCAACGGGCTCGCCTTCATCTCGCAGTCCGGGGCGCTGGCCGAAGAGTTCATCGACAAGGCCAATGCCCGCGGCCTGCCGCTCGCCTCGGTGGTCTCGGTCGGCAACGCCGTCCATCTCGGCGTCGAGGACTATCTCGCGTGGCTCGGGGAGAGGCCGGAGATCGCCGCCGCCCTGCTCTATGTCGAGTCGATCGAAGATCACGAGCGCTTCCGCGCCGTGGCCCGCCAGGTCGCCGCGGCCAAGCCGGTGATCGCCCTGTTCGGCGGTCGTACCGCGATCGGCGGCACCGCCGCGGCGGCGCACACCGGCGCGGTGCCCAATGATGACGATGCAATCGAGGCGTTCTGCGCTTCGTGCGGCATCGTCCGGGTGAAGAGCCTGCGCCGCCTGCTGCTGGCAGCCAAGGCGTTCGGCCGCTTCCCGCAGGGAATGGGGGCACGGGCGCTCATCCTGTCGAACTCGGGCGGCCCCGGCGTGCTGTGCGCCGACCGCGCCGCACTGGAAGGCCTCGAACTCGGGGCCCTACCCCAAGCGATGGCCGACGTACTGCGCCAGCAACTGCCACCCGAGGCCTCGGTCGCCAATCCGATCGACCTGCTGGCCGACGCCCGAGAGGACCGATTCGGCCTCGCCTTCGAAACGGCCATGACTCACGCCGCACGGGCCTACGATATGGTGCTGATGATCCATGTCGTGCCCTTCATGGTCGACGCCGGCCCGGTGATCGGGCGATTGGCCGAGCTTGCCGGCAAGGCGGCACTTCCAGTGATGCACAGCATGATGGGAACGCTGCCCGACAAGGCCGCCTGGTTCGCCACCATGGAGCGAGCTGGCGTGCCGATGTTCAACGATGTCGAAGAGATGGCCGAGGCGGCCGGACTGCTCGCGCGCTATCCGCAATTGCGCGCTGCAGCGAAGAAAGGCCTTTTGCCCACGACTTTTTTCCAGGATCGCCGATCAAAATAGGGAATTTCCTGTTTTACTTCAAGGTGATAGGTCGTTCACACGCAGTGTGGCATTTTTGCAACTTTTTGATGGACATGAGAATTTTCGTGGGCAGTATCGGCCAAGGCTGAGTTTCGCGGGGGGCGCCGGTTGGGGAACCGGTTATTTCGCTGTCGGCCTGAAGCGTCGGTGTTTGTGTGCAATGGAGATGGGAGAGGCTGATGGCGTGGACAACGACGCGCGTAGGGCGCGCGGGCCGCTGGCGAAGCGTTGGCATCTTTGCCGTCGCCGCCGTTTCCTTCTCGACCTTCCTGACTGTCTCCGCTGAGGCCCAGGTCAAACCGCCTGCCAAGCCCAACTTCCGCGCCACCAAGGCCGCCCCCAAAGCCGATCCCCAGGACACCCACGCCGACGAGCTCAACGCCAAGTGGCTGACCGTGCACAACAAAGGCGAGACCAAAGAGAACAAGGCCGCCAACAAGGACGTGCCGGTCGACGATGAGCGCTTCTCGAGCGTGCCGTCAGTCGCCGCACCGGTCGGCAATGGCGCCCGCGCGCTGGTCAGCGGCACGGTGAAGCTCGTCAAGGCCAACACCACCGACGCCGCCTTCAAGCAGGTTCCGGGCGGCTCCAGCCTGCCCGCCCTCAAGGAAGTAGCTGCAGCCTTCGCCGGATTCTCGCCGACGACCGGCGCCAAGGTCGAACTGATCCAGGGCCGCACCGCCGACGGCCAAGTTCGCCCGCTTTATGTCTCCTTGGGCGATGCCAAGAATAAGCAGTCCTACTGGTGGTTCGCCCCGCCCGATCAGCCGGAAGGCTGGTTCGACGAGCAGGGCAAGCGCCTGGGCGGCACCGCGCTCGCAAACCCCAAGCCCGACTCGCGCATTTCCTCGCCGTTCGGCCGCCGCACCTATTATGGCCGCAGCACGAGCAGCGCCTTCCACAACGGCATCGACTTCGAGGGCAAGACCGGCGAGCCGATCTACGCCGCCGCCGACGGCGTGATCAATCATATGAACTGGTACTTCAACTACGGCCGCACGGTGAAGATCAGCCACGCCGACAATTTCGAGACGCTGTACGCGCACATGTCGCGCTTCGCGGTTGGTGTCGGCCCGGGCAGCCATGTCAGGAAGGGCGACCTGATCGGCTATGTCGGTTCGACCGGCCGCTCGACCGGCCCACATCTGCACTTTTCGGCGATCGTGAACGGCCAGTTCGTCGACCCGCAGCCCTACCTCTCCGAGGCGGGCAACGGTCAACTCGGCAGCGACACGCTGGTGTCGTTCCGCGCCTGGCAGGCCGAAATCCGCGCCGCGGCCACGCCCAAGCGCGGCGACAGCGGCCAGGGCGGCTTCCAGAACCTGCAGGGCGGCGATAACTGGACGCGCAACCCGTTCGACCAGCGCGGCACCGAGAACCGTCTCTAGGGCATTTGAGAGCCCGAACGAGGGCGCCGCTTGCGGCGCCCTTTTTCTTCGCCTACCAACCAGCAACCTAACGAACCGTCGCGCGTCGGGCGCCAGCGCATGGCCGGCCGGCGCGACGTCAAACAAGGGAGCGATTGCATGCTCAAGCCTGCCCTGACCGCCACACTCGCCACGGTCGCGCTGCTCGGCGCCACCGGAGCCGCCCACGCCGGCAAGGACCTCGACGCCATCA
>CAYZQZ010000023.1:0-19940 GCA_964480235.1 uncultured Reyranella sp.
GCTGCGGGCCCGCATCGGCATGGTGTTCCAGAAGCCGACGCCGTTCCCGATGTCGATCTACGAGAACATCGCCTTCGGCATCCGGCTCTACGAAAAGCTGCCCAAGTCCGAAGTCGACGGCCGGGTGGAGCATGCGCTGCGGCGCGCGGCGCTCTGGGAAGAGGTCAAGGACAAGCTCGAGGCAAACGGCCAGAGCTTGTCGGGCGGCCAGCAGCAGCGCCTCTGCATCGCCCGCACCGTGGCGGTGAAGCCCGAAGTGATCCTTTTCGACGAGCCCTGTTCGGCGCTCGATCCGATCTCGACCGCCAAGATCGAGGAGCTGATCGACGAGCTGAAGCAGGACTACACGATCGTGATCGTCACCCACAACATGCAGCAGGCAGCGCGCGTCTCGGACTTTACCGCCTTCATGTATCTCGGCGAACTGATCGAGTTCGGACCGACTGCAACCGTGTTCACGACGCCCAAGGACAAGCGCACCCAGGCCTACATCACAGGCCGCTTCGGTTGAGAAGGAGCTAGGAAATGGCCAGCGAGCATACGCTGAAGCGCTTCGACGAAGAGCTGGAGCGTCTCAATGCCACGATCAACGAGATGGGCGGTCTGACCGAGAGCCAGTTCGCCAAGGCGCTGGAGGCGGTGCGCGATCGCAACACCGCCGCCGCCGAACAGGTGATCGCCGAGGATGCGCGGGTCGACGCGCTCGACGCGCAGGTCCAGCAGCAGACCGTTCATCTCCTGGCGCTGCGCCAGCCGATGGCGGTCGACCTGCGGGTGGTTCTGTCGTCGATCAAGATCGCGGCTGCCCTGGAGCGCATCGCCGACTACGCCAAGAACACGGCCAAGCGCTCGATCGTTCTGACGCAGGGCACGGCGCCCGCCTCGGCAGTGGCGGGCATCGACCGGCTGGGCCGTCTGGTACGCACCGCCCTGAAGGACGTCCTCGACGCCTTCGCCAATGACGACGTCGAGAAGGCGCACGATGTCTGGCAGCGCGATGAGGAAATCGACCAGGTCTATACCGGGCTGTTTCGTGAACTGCTGACCTACATGATGGAAGACCCGCGCAACATCACGGCCTGCACGCACCTTCTGTTCATGGCCAAGAATATCGAGCGCGCCGGCGATCACGTCACCAACATCGCCGAACTGGTGAGCTTCCGGCAAACCGGCACCAACTTCGCCGAGGACCGGCCGAAGGGGTCCAGCTCGCTCTACACGGCCGGGTCGGGCTCGTGAGCGTGGCGGCGACAGCGCCTTCCCGGCGCGAGACGCAAGCCTCGTCGCTGAAGCCGCGTGTGCTGATCGTCGAGGACGAGACCGCGCTGGTCGAATTGTTGCGTTACAACCTAGAGCAGGCCGGCTTCCGCGTCTCGGTCGCGTATGATGGCGAGGAAGCTCTCGCGCTGGTGCAGGAGGATACGCCCGACCTGATCCTGCTCGACTGGATGCTGCCGCTGATGTCGGGCATCGAGGTCTGCCGCCAGCTCCGGCGCCAGACCTCGACGGCCAACCTGCCGATCATCATGCTGACGGCACGCGGCGAGGAGGGCGACCGGGTGCGCGGCCTCGAAGCCGGCGCCGACGACTACATCGCCAAGCCGTTCTCGCCGACCGAGCTGGTGGCGCGCATCCGTGCGGTGCTGCGCCGGATCCGTCCGGCGCTGGCGGACGAAGCGCTGTCCTACGCCGACATCGTGATGGACCTCGTGGCGCACCGCGTATTGCGCGGTGGCAAGCCGGTGCATCTCGGACCGACGGAGTTCCGCCTGCTGCGTCACTTCATGGAGCATCCCGGACGCGTGTTCAGCCGCGAGCAGCTGCTCGATGCGGTGTGGGGCAAAGACGTCTATGTCGAGGCGCGCACGGTCGACGTCCATATCCGCCGCCTGCGCATCGCGCTCAACGGCCCCAACCAGGCCGACCTGATCCGCACCGTGCGGGCCGCAGGATATGCGCTCGACGCCCAGGGTTAGCGCTTCGCCCGCACCTTGCTGGAGTTGTGATTCCGCGGGACTTTTCCACATCGGCAGTAACGGTTTTGTAGCCTCGGATCCGTAAACCATCCTTGCCCGTTCCCGGCCGGCATCCCACGCCCCGCTCCGGAACGGGTAGGTTCCCCCGGCTCGGTCGACACCCCGATGCCGACGTTACTGCCCCTCCTTCGCCCGCGAAGGAGGGGTTTCTTTTTGCGTAGCTCGCCAAAGCCACAGCAGCAGCAGCAGGCCAGGAACCGCGAGGAGGGTGGTCAGGGCCCAGAAGGCCGTCCAACCCGTGTGTGCGGCCAGCCAGCCGCCGCCTGCCGCCATCCAGGTCCTGCCCGCCGCCATCAGCGACGTCAGCAGGGCATATTGCGTGCCGGCCATCCCGGCGGTGCAGAGACTCGAGAGATAGCCGATGAACGCCACGCCGCCCAGGGAGTTGGTGAAGTTGTCGATGGAGATTGCGAGCGTCAGCACGACGATGTCGTGGCCGACCTGGGCTTGCCAGGAAAACAGGAGGTTCGTCACGGCCTGCAGGACGCCGGCAATGAACAGGGCCTTGAAGAGGCCGTAGCGAGCCACCAATACGCCGCCGGCCAGTCCGCCGAGCAATACGGCTGCCGCCCCGAAACTCTTGGTGACGGCGAAGATCTCGGGCCCGGTGAAGCCCATCTGGAGATAGAACGGCCGCGCCATCGTGCCGCCCAGTGCGTCGCCATACTTGTAGAAGAGAGCGAACAGCAGGATCAGCACCCAGCCGCGATGGGCGATGAACTCCGCGAACGGACGGATGACGGCGTCGCCGATCCACGAGCCGCTTGCAGTAACGGCGTGCTTCTTCGAATGCGGTTCATGGGCATAGAAGGTCGTGACAATTCCCACGAAGCCGAACATCGCGATGATCGACAGGACGTACGGCCAGGGCAGGAAGGCGGGCAGCAGCAGCGCCAGCGCGTCGATGATCCAGAGTGCGATGCGATAGCCGAGCTGCGTCGTCGCGGAGCCCGCGCCCTGCTCGTCGTCGTTCAGGAGCTCGATGCGATAGGCGTCGATCACGATGTCCTGTGTCGCCGACCAGAATGCCACCAGCACCGCGGCGCCTGCAGTCGACCACGGGGCGGTGTTGGGATCGCTCCAGGCCAGGACCAGGACGGAGAGCAGAACGCCGACCTGGGACACCAGCATCCAGCTGCGCCGGCGCCCCAGCCGGGCGTCGAGCACCGGCAGCGGCAGCCGATCGATCAGCGGCGCCCAGACGAACTTGAACGCATAGGGCGTCCCGACAAGGGAAAACAGTCCGATGGTCGTGAGGTCGACATTGACGCTCGCCATCCAATAGGTGAGCACGGACAGCGTGAGCAGGAACGGAGCGCCACTCGAGAAGCCCATCAGCAGGATGATGAGCTGCTTGCGATTGCGATAGACCTCGGCGGCCTGGCGCCATCGCGCCCAGGTCGAGGCCGCGTTGTCGGCGACGCTCAAATCAGACCTTTCAGCGCTTTCTCCGGTCGCGCGCCGACATGGGAGATGACCTCGGCGGCGGCAATGCCGCCCAGCCGCGCGCATTCGGCGAGCGGCTTGCCGTGGGTGAAGCCGAACAGGAAGCCCGCGGCATAGAGGTCGCCCGCACCCGTGGTGTCGACGACCTTGGCGACCGGGGCGGCCGGAACGGCATGGGTTTCGCTGCCCTTGATCACGACCGAGCCCTTTTCGCTCCGGGTCAGGGCGCAGATCTTGTTCTCGGCGCGGGCGGCGGCCAGCGCCTCTTCGAAGCTGTCGACCTGGTAGAGCGCCTTGATCTCCGATTCGTTGGCGAAAAGGATATCGACCTTGTCGCGGATCAGGGTGCGGAATTCCTCGCGATAGCGATCGACGCAGAACGAATCCGAGAGCGTGATCGAGACCTTGCGGCCGGCTGCATGCGCGGCGTCGAACGCCTTGAGCACCGCCTTCTTGGCCTCCGGTGGATCCCACAGGTAGCCCTCGACGTAGGTGACTTGAGCGGCGGCGACTTGCGCCACATCGATGTCGGACGGACCGAGCCGCGTGCAGGCCCCGAGATAGGTGTTCATGGTGCGCTGGGCGTCCGGCGTCACCAGGATCAGGCAGCGCGCCGTGGCAGGCCCCTCGGTTGCCTGGGCTGTGCCGAACGTGACGCCCGTCGCGCGCAGATCGTGGCCGAAAACGGCGCCGAGCTGGTCGTTGCGCACCTTGCCGACATAGGCTCCCTTGCCCCCGAAGGAGGCGACGCCGGCGATGGTGTTGCCGCATGAGCCACCGGAAATCTCCACACCCGGGCCCATCGCCCCGTAGAGTGCCTCGGCGCGCGCCTCGTCGATGAGGGTCATGCTGCCTTTAACCAGCGCGTGGCTGGTCAGGAACGAATCGTCGGCGTGAGTGATGACGTCGACGATGGCATTGCCGATCCCCAGCACGTCGAAAGCAGCGGAAGTCATGAAATCTCCTAGAAGGTCAACAGATGCATGCCGGTCGTCGTCTCCTCGTAGAGGGTGACGATGCCGGCCACGGTGAACGGAATATCGCTGCGCAACTGGGTACGCTCGATGCCGAGCGCGCGCAGGCCCATCTCGCAGACGATGAACTTGGCGTCGAGTTCCACGCAGGCTTGCAGGAGTGTCTCGAAGTCGCCGACGCCGCGTTCGCGGTTCAAGGCGTCGCGGCCCCAATCGTCCAGGCCGGGCGGCGGCCCCATCAGGGCGCGGATGCCGGCCATCGTGAAGAACAGAACGGCCTTCTGGTTGATCGCGAGGGCCGCGCTGGCAAGCGCCAGCGCGTAGTGGGCGCTCTCGTAGTCGCCGCGGCGTACGATGATCGAAACTCCGGCTTTGCTCATGAATGCCCGCACGTCGGACAGTCGGGACGCTTGGCGATCGCCATCTCGTCGAAGGAGCCGGCGAGGGCGTCGTACATCAGCAACCGACCCGACAACGAGCGGCCGATTCCGAGAATCTCCTTGACCACTTCGGTGGCCTGCAACGCGCCCAATGTGCCGGCCAGCGAGCCCAGCACGCCGGCCTGGGCACAGGACGGCACGGCGTCCTCGGACGGGGCGGCGGGAAAGATGCAGCGCAGGCAGGGATGACCGGCACCGTGGTGCGCCTTGTAGGTCGAGATCTGGCCGTCGAAACGAAGTATCGCCGCAGAAACCAGGGTCTTCCTGAGGCGATAGCAGGCGTCGTTCACCAGGTAGCGGGTGGCGAAGTTGTCGCTGCCGTCGGCCACGACGTCGTAATTGGCCATGATGCGCTCGACGTTGGCGGCCGATAGCCGCTGGTCGTGGGTGTGCACCTTCACTTCCGGATTGATCTCGCCCAGCGCGCGTTTGGCGCTCGCGGTCTTATGTGTGCCGATGTCGGCGGTGCGATGGATGACCTGGCGCTGCAGGTTCGACAGGTCGACCGAATCATCGTCAATCACGCCCAGGGTGCCGACGCCCGCGGCGGCGAGATATTGCAGGAGGGGCGCACCGAGGCCGCCCGCGCCCACCACCAGGACCTTGGCGGAGATCAGCTTCGCCTGCCCGATGCCGCCCACCTCGGCGAGCACGATATGGCGGGCGTAGCGCCTGATTTGCATTTCCGTCATGTCCGGGAGGGACGTCATGGTCCGCTTATAGCATGGGACCTCCAAGAGAATTGGCTGTACACCCACGTCCCGAATGAACGCCCCCGTAGCCCCCGCCGCGGTCGCCAGCAGGCCCACCCTGAAGCCGGCGCTGCTCGTGCTGCTGGCCCTTTTGTCGGCCTTCACGCCGCTGTCGATCGACATGTATCTGCCGGCCCTCCCGGTGATCACCCAGGACCTGCGCGGTTCGGTCGGCGACATCCAGCTCACCCTGTCGGCCTTCATGATCGCTTTCGGCGTCGGCCAGATATTCTACGGTCCGGCAGGCGACCGGTTCGGGCGCCGCCCGGTCATCCTGGCCGGCATCGCGGTCTATGTCGTGGCGAGCATCGGCTGCGCCTTCGCGGCCTCTGCCGGCCATCTCGTGACCTTGCGCTTCCTTCAGGGCCTGGCGGCCTGCGGCGGCGTCGTTCTGGCACGCACCATGGTCCGCGACCTCGCCGAACGCGACCAGGCAGCGCGGGCGATGTCGCTGATGCACGCCTGCAGCTCGATCGCGCCCATGCTTGCCCCTCTGATCGGCGGTCAGGTGCTGTGGTTCCTGGGGTGGCGGGCCATCTTCTGGGTGCTGGCCGGAATCGGCGTCATTGCCTGGCTGGCCGCTTTTCTGCGTCTGCCCGAGACCCTGCGGCCCGAATACCGCCAGCCGCTGCATCTCGGCTCGGTAGTCAGCCGCTTCGGCGAACTGCTCAAGCACCGGGCCTTCATGGGCTATGCGCTCACCGGCACATTCCAGTTCTCGGCCCTCATGTCGTTCCTTTCGGGCTCGCCGTTCGTCTTCATCCAGACCTATGGCATCGATCCGCGCGACTTCGGTCTGATCTTTGGCGGCCAGGTGATGTTCCTGACCATCGGCAGCCTGCTCAACGCCAAGTTCGCCCCGGTGTTCGGTGCCGGTCGCATCCTCTACTGGGGCGTCTGCGTGCCGTTGGTCGCAGGCCCCTCGGCGCTGATCCTCGGCCTGATCGAGGTGCGGACCGGCGCGATCGGCCTATGGCCGTTCCTCGCCTGCTTCGTTGCCCAGATCGCCAGCATCAGCATGATCGGCGCCAATTCGATGGCGCTGGCCCTGCAGCGTTATCCGCACATGGCGGGCACGGCTTCGTCGCTGATGGGCGTGCTGCAGTTCGGCATCGGCGCGCTGTTCGGCATCGTCGTCGGTCAGACCTTCGACGGCACCATCCTGCCGATGGTACTGGCGATGGGCGTGTCGGGTCTGCTCTGCTTCGCCTGCAATCGCTGGCTGGTCGGTCGCGAATACTGAGGCGTGTCGGCGGCGAAGGTCGCCCGCGGCTAGCGCCGCAGGTCTATCGTCAGCAGGTCGCCCTTTTCGTTGCCGGCGGCGAGTTCGAAGCCATCAGGTGACCAAGCGATGCAGGTGATCGGCGAGCCGTCCGACATTTTCAGCACCACCGACCGGCGACTCTTGATGTCGCCGAGCTGCAATTCACCGGAATCGTAGCCGCCGGCGACGAACTCCGCGGCGGGATGGGCGGCCACGACCGTGAAGAGGCCCGCGCCTTCATCACCGAACTGCAGCGGCGGCTTGCCTTCCGGTCCCTTGCCGGCGAACGACCATGCCGTGAAGACCGGCTGCGAAGAGGTGTAAAGCCAGCGCGCGTCGGCCGACCAGCTGAGCGATTTCACCTTGGCCGGATATCCCTGCATGCGCATGTCGGTCGCCTGGGCGATGCGCCAGACATGAATGTCGTTTTCCTGCGTGCCGGTGGCGATGAACTTGCCGTCGGTGCTCCATTTCAGGGCGACGTGGCTGCCCTGCCAGGCAAAGCGCCGCGGCGGGAGGGTGACCTGGCCGATGCTCCACACCGTGACGCCGCCATAGTGCGCGCAGGCGATGCGGCCGCCATCCTTGCTGAAATCGACTGCCGTGACGGTGCTCTGATGCGGCCCGAATTCGCGCGCCAGGCCCGCCTTGTCGATCACCAGAGCCATCCTGCCGACCGAGGCCGCGATCGTGCCGCTTGCCGCGTGGGCGGCGAGCTTGTCGATCCACTTGCCCTTGTGGTTGCCGAGTTCCGTGACGCCACCGTCGGCGGCGATGCGGAGCAGGCGGCCATCATCGCCGCCCGAGACGAAGCCATCGCCCGCCGGATCGGCGATCAGCGACAGCACAGCGCCTTTGTGGGCCGTGACATTGGCAGCCGGCGCCGGATCCTTGATGTCGGCCGGCAGCAGGCGCACCGAACTGTCGCCCAAGGCGAAGCCCACCTTCTTGCCGTCGCGGCTGAAGGCGCAGGCGATGACGGGCGCGTCGGACGCGACCGCACGGGATGGCGGCAGTGTCGTCCGCCAGTCGGGATTGCCGAGATCGAGCTTCAAGGTGCCGCCGTCGTCGCTATTTCAGGCACTCTTCGAAGCCCCGCTTCAGATTCTCGCCGTCGAGATTGCGGCCGATGAAGACCAGCTTGCTTGCCCGCTTCTCGCCCTCCTTCCACGGCGTGCCCCAGTCGGCATCCATCATCATGTGCACACCCTGGTAGACATAGCGCCGCGGCGCGCCGTCGATCGCCAGGATTCCCTTGCTGCGCAGGATATCCTGGCCGCGCAGCTGCAGCAGCGCGCCCATCCATTTCTGGAATTTGTCCGGGTCGACGGGCCGTTCGCTACTGAAGCTGAGGCTCGCCACTTCATCGCCGTGATTGTGCTCGTGACCCTTCTCGAGGAACTGCGGCTCGAACTCCAGGATGCGGCCGAGGTCGAAGGCGCCCTTGTCGAGGATAGCGTCGAGTTCGACCTTGCTCTTCTCGGTCTTGTGGATGCGGGCATAGGGGTTGATCGACGTGATCTTCGCCTCGACCTTCTCGAGGTCGTCCTTGCTCACCAGATCGGTCTTGTTGAGCAGGATCACGTCGGCAAAGGCCACCTGTTCCTCGGCCTCGTCGCCTTGTTCGAGTTGACCCAGGAAATGCTTGGCGTCGACCACTGTCACGATCGCGTCCAGCCGGGTCCGCGCCTTGACGTCGTCGTCCGTGAAGAAGGTCTGCGCCACCGGACCGGGATCGGCGAGCCCCGTGGTCTCGACCAGGATGCCGTCGAACCTGTCCTTGCGCTTCATCAGGCCTTCGATGATGCGGATCAGGTCGCCGCGCACGGTGCAGCAGATGCAGCCGTTGTTCATCTCGAAGACTTCCTCGTCGGCATTCACCACGAGGTCGTTGTCGACGCCCAATTCGCCGAACTCGTTGACGATCACGGCGTATTTCTTGCCGTGCTGCTCGCTGAGAATCCGGTTCAGCAGTGTGGTCTTGCCTGCGCCGAGATAGCCGGTCAGCACCGTCACGGGCACTTGCGCTTCAGCCATGTGAATCCCTCGAAATCCGGCCCTTCAGATAGGGTGGCGGACCTCCCAAGTCCAGCACGGCCGGCACCGCATGGCCGGTACCGCGAAACGGCGTCGCGAAAGCGGGTGCTCAGCCCACGAAATGGGGGGCGGGCTTGATGCTGGCAATGCGGAAGGGGCGGGCGACCCCGTCATGCTCGGTCACGGTGACATATTCGCCGACAGTGAACTGGTGCTTGTCGAAGCGGAAGATCGGCTCGTCGTCGTCGTCGCCCGGCGCATAGGAAAAGGCCCACTTGCCGTCGCGGCGATGGATCAGCACGCCGTGCTCGTCGGGTTCGCCGTCCCAGAAGCGCAGGACGGAGCAGGCTTCCTTGGCCTTGGTCCAGCCGGTCGCGTCGAGATTGCCCTTGGCGTCCAGCGGTGCCGTGAATTCGTAGCCATGCCGGCCGCTGCCTTCGGGAAAGCCGGGTGTGCGGGCGAGTTCGAGGCGGATCTTCTTCAGGCTCATGTCGGTCTCCTCAATCACCAGAGTGGACGAGGCGCGGGTGATCCGCGTTGACGCACATCAAGCCTCGCTTCGGCCATAGATGGCACGATATCCTAGGCAGGAGAGGGACTTCATGGCCAGCCGACTATGCGCGCCCGCAAGGCGCCTCTAGCTCCATGCTGCGCATCCGCCGGCTGGGCATCGACACCTGCCACGAGACGGTCGCCTACCTGGCGCGTCGCTGCCCGCTCTATCGCGCCCAGGAATTCGTCGCCCTGGCACGCATCGAAATCGCGACGGGTGCACGGCGCATCGTCGCCACCTTGAATATCGTCGACGACGAAGCCCTGATGGCGCCCGACGAATTGGGTCTCTCGACGGTGGCTTTCCGCCATCTCGGCCTACCCGAGGGCACGCTCGTCGAAATCGCCCAAGCTGCGCCGCCGGCCAGCCTCGATCATGTCCGCGCCAAGATCGACGGCGCCGAACTGTCCGCCGACGCCTACCAGGCGATCGCGCAGGATCTCGCGGCGCACCGCTACTCCAAGATGGAAATCGCGGCCTTTCTGATCGCGTCGGCACGATTCACAACGGCACCCGAGGTGCTGTCCCTCACGCGCGCCATGGCATCGGTCGGCGGCCGGTTGACCTGGAACGGCGACATGATCGTCGACAAGCACTGCATCGGCGGCATTCCCGGGAACCGCACGTCGATGATCGTCGTGCCGATCGTGGCGGCACATGGTCTGAAAATTCCCAAGACCTCGTCGCGCGCCATTACCTCGCCCGCCGGGACCGCCGACACGATGGAGGTGATGGCGCGGGTCGATGTCGGTCCCGACGAAATGCGCGAGATCGTGGCGGCAGAGAACGGCTGCCTGGTTTGGGGCGGGCATGCCAATCTATCGCCTGCGGATGACGTGCTGATATCGGTAGAGCGGCCATTGTCGATCGACACGCCGGAGCAGATGGTCGCCTCCATCCTGTCCAAGAAGCTCGCCGCCGGTTCGACGCATCTTCTGCTCGACCTGCCGATCGGTCCGTCCGCCAAGCTGCGCGATCGCAGCCGTTTCGTCACCCTGCGCAAGCTGTTCGAATACGTCGCCGACCAGATCGGGATCAGCACCACGGTCGTGGCGACCGACGGCAGTCAGCCGGTCGGGCGCGGCATCGGGCCGTGGCTCGAGGCGCGCGATGTCATGCAGGTACTCGAGCGCAACCCGGCGGTGCCGCGCGACCTCGAGGAACGGGCGTTGCTGCTCGCCGGACACGTGCTGGAGTTCGATCCGGCCCTGCGCGGCGGGCGTGGCATCCTGCGGGCCCGCGAACTGCTGGAGAGTGGTGCTGCGCTGGCCAAGATGAAGCGTCTGATAGCCGCCCAAGGCCCGCCGCCGGCTACCTATGCGGCCGCGGCGCTCACGAAGGATGTGCTCGCGCCCGCCGATGGCGTCGTGTCCGGTATCGACTGTTTTCGTCTCTCCCGTCTCGCCCGGCTGGCCGGCGCGCCGCTCGACAAGGGCGCAGGCGTCGACCTCTTCAAGAAGATTGGCGATCCGGTCAAAAAGGGCGAACCGCTCTTTCGGATTCATGCGGCTTTCCCCACCGATTTCGGCTTTGCGACACGCCTCGCCGCCGACGGTGACGGCTACACCTTTGCGGGTCGGCAATGAGCCTGTCGCTGCACATTCATGGAGCGGCGGGCACGGTGACCGGCTCGTGCTTTCGGCTGGTGACGTCGAATGGCGAGTTGCTGGTCGATTGCGGCATGTTCCAGGGGCCGAAATCGCTCCGTGCCCTCAATTACCGGCCGTTTCCCTTCGATGTCGGGCGCATCTCTGCGGTGCTGCTCAGCCACGCCCATATCGACCACACTGGACTGTTTCCCAAACTGGCACTGGCCGGCTTCCGCGGCCGCGCCTGGACCACCCGGGCCACGGTCGATCTGCTGCAGTGGCTCCTGCCCGATGCCGGCGCCATCCAGGAAAACGACGTCGAGCGTCTCAACCGGCGGAATGCCCTGCGAGCCGAGTCGGGTGTTACGGCGATCTACACCCGTGCCGATGCCGAGGCCTCGCTCGCCCTGTTGCAGCCGCACGATTACGATTCCTGGTTCGAGCCCATATCGGGGGTACGGGCACGCCTGCGCAATGCCGGGCACATTCTCGGCAGTGCCTTCATTGAGATGGAAGTCGACGCCTCACCGAGACCCTTGCGGCTCGTGTTCTCGGGCGATCTCGGTTCGTCGTCGAACGCCCTGCAACCCAACCCGTCATCGCCTGGCGCCGGCGACGTCCTCCTGCTCGAGTCGACCTACGGTGCCAGGAGCCGCCTACACCTGAGCGCGCGCGAGCGTCAGGATCTGCTCAATCGCGAGTTGACCGCGGGGCTCGAGGCGGGTGGCAACATCATCGTGCCGGTCTTCGCGGTCGAACGGACGCAGGAAATTCTGGACGACATCGCCGATCTGAAGGGTCGCGGTGCCCTGGGACCGGTTGCGGTTTTTCTCGATTCGCCGCTGGCCGGTCGTACGACCGAAGTGTTTCGCCGCCACGAGGCGTCGCTGGGCAGCGACGGCAACCGGTTTACCCCGGGTGACTTTCGTCTCACCGAGACGGTCGAGCAGAGCAAGGCCATCGACCGCATCCATGGCGGCGCGATCGTGCTTGCAGGTTCCGGCATGTGCGATGCCGGACGGGTGAAGCATCACCTGAAGAACCATTTGTGGCGGCCCGACTCGACGGTGCTGTTCGTCGGCTATCAGGCACCCGGTACCCTTGGCGCGACGATTCGCGAAGGTGCTTCGCAGGTCCGCATCCATGGCGAGGAGGTCAGGGTCAAGGCGCGCATTCGCGCGCTCGACGCCTATTCGGGCCACGCCGACCGCGAAGAGCTGGTCGACTGGGCGCGGCCCCTCTTGCCCATCCTGGGCAGCCTGCTGGCCGTTCACGGCGAACCCGAGGCCCTGACGGGACTGGTGACTGCCTTGTCGGAGGCGAAGCTGTCGCCGGAGCGTATTGCGGTGCCGAGCCTCGATCAGGTCTACGACTTCACGTACCGGGACGGTCGGTGGATCGCCGTGCCCTCGAAGGCCGGAGCTGCCCCGCGGCTGTCGGTGGAAGAGGTCACCGCAACACGCGACTGGCACAACGAGTACGCCCAGACGCTACTCGATCTGCGCTCGGCCCTGAACGCAACGTCCGACAACCGGGTACGCCGGCGACTCCTTCGCGAAGTGCGCCGCGTCATCGACGAGGCGCATCGCTAGAAGCCGACGGAACTGCGGTCAGTTGTCGTGCGCCACGCGCTCGGCTTCGTCGAAGGCCGTCTTGATCATGAACCAGCAGAACAGGACGGCGAAGATCATCAGGGCGAAGCCGAAGATGAAGATGCCGCGGTCGTGAGCCGCCGAGGCCATGAACAGGCCGACCAATCCGAACAGGCCGGACAGAATTCCCATGATCCAGTGTGACATGTGCTTTCTCCTCAATCGTCGTCGTACAGAATGCGGCCAGCCGATCCTTCCGGATCGTCGAACTGGCCGTTGCGCAGCGCCCACAGGAACGCCGCGAGTCCAAGGAGACCCAGCAGGAGCGCCGCCGGGACCAGAATCAGCAGGCTGTCCATCACCGCACCTCCGGGCTCTGGCGGCGCATGCCGAGCCTCATCGAGTTGCCGATCACCAAGAGTGACGAGGACGACATGGCGATGGCGGCGATCAACGGCGTCACGCTGCCCAGCATGGCAAGCGGCACGGCGCTGAGATTGTAGAGCAGCGCCAGGGCGAGGTTCTGGCGCACCAGCCGGTCGGCGAAGCGAGCCACGCGGAGGGTTTCCACGACCGGCATAAGGGCGTCGCCCTGGAATACCGCGTCGGCGGCGTTCTGGGTCGCCTCGGCCGCGGTCGCGGGCGACATCGAGGCATGAGCGGCAGCGAGGGAAGGCGCGTCGTTCAGGCCGTCGCCGACCATCAGGACATGCTTGCCGTGGCGCGCCAGCGTCTCGATGTGAGCAGCCTTGTCGGCGGGCGCGGTCTCGGCTTGCCAGGTAATGTCGACTTCGCGGGCGACACGTTCGACAGCGGCGAGACGGTCGCCCGACAGAAGCTCCACGGTCAGACCATCGCGGCGGAGTGCGGCAATGGCGCGGGCGGCGTCGGGCCGCAGCCGGTCCGCGAAGGCAAAGCGCACCGGAGCATGGCCGGGACGGGCCAGCCAGAGTTCGGAGTGGCCATCGCCCGACGGCGTGCGGACGTCACAGAAACGCGCCGAGCCGAGGCGGATGTCGCCATGCTGCAGACCCCGGCCCGGATGCTCGTCGACGCCCTCGATCACGGCGGCTGCCGGAACCGCGCGTACCAGCGCCTGCGCTAGTGGATGCCGCGAGTTGGCGGCGAGGCCTGCGGCGAGGCGCAGGTCGGCGGGAGAGCCGGTGTCCGAGACCAGCTCGGGCCGGCCGAGCGTGAGAGTGCCGGTCTTGTCGAGCACGACGTGGTCGATGCGAGCCAGCCGCTCGAGCGCCGTCGGTGAAAGCAGCAGCACACCAGAGCGCAACAGGCGCGTGCTTGCCACGACCTGGACCACGGGAACCGCGAGTGCCAGAGCGCAGGGGCAGGTGATGATCAGCACCGCGGTGGCGATGAGCAGAGCGCGGTCCCAGGCGAGGCCGCCCAGCAACATCCAGCCCAGGAAGGTCAGCAGCGCCGTGGCGTGCACCATCGGCGCATAGGCACGGGCAACCTTGTCGGCCAATGCCACGAAGCGGGTGCGGCCGCGCTCGGCCGCCTCGACCAGGCGCACGATTTCAGACAGCAGGGTGCGCTCGCCGGCGGCGGTGACCCGCACGCGAATCGGCGCGCCGAGATTGATCATGCCGGCAAAGGCCCTGGCGCCGGGTTCGACCGAAACCGGCACGCTCTCCCCGCTCACCAGCGCGGCATCGAGGGAGGAGATGCCGTCGATCACCTCGCCGTCGGCGCCCAGCCGCTCTCCGGCGGCAACCAGCAGAACGTCGCCGGGGGCGAGCTGATCGACCCGCCGGGTCAGGGTCGAACCGTCCGGACCCAGGATCGTGGCACTGCGGCTGGACAGTGCCAGCAGGGCGCGCACGGCCTGGCGGGCGCGTCCGCGGGCGCGCCGGTCGAGATAGCGGCCGATCAGCAGGAAGAAGAGCAGCGTGACGGCCGAGTCGAAGAAGGCGTGCTGCTCGTGCACCCAGGTCTCGTGCAGGCTCACGATCGAGGCCAGGATCACGCCGATCGAGATCGGCACGTCCATGTTGGTGCGTCCGGCCTTGAGGGCGGCGAGGGCCGAGCGGAAGAACGGCCGTCCGGCGTAGGCGATGGCCGGAAGCGCGATCACCGCCGACAGCCAATGGAACAGCGTGCGGGTGGCCTCGCCCATCGAGCCGTCGTGGCCCGACCAGACGGCGACCGAAAGCAGCATCACGTTGGTGGCGGCGAAGCCTGCGACCGCCAAGCAGCGCAGCAGGTCGCGAGCCTCGCGATCGTCCTGGGCGTTGACGGCGAGCGCCTCGTAGGGCGCCAGGCGAAAGCCCAGCGCCGCGACCAGCCCGGCGAAGGCATTGGCCTCGGCCGGCGGTCCGCGCCAGCTCAGCGTCAGGCGGTGTGTCGAAAGATTGACCCGAGCCTGGGTGACGTCGGGATTGCGCGCGAGCAGGCTCTCGATCAGCCAGACGCAGGCAGCACAGTCGAGACCGTCGACCAGCAGGGCGAGCGTCGTCTCGCCGTTTCCTTTTGGGCGCGCATGGGCGGTGAAGTCGATATCGAGAGGCTCGGGCTTGCGGGCTCTGCCGGCCTCGAGCCGGCGGTAGAACGCGTCCAGTCCGGCCGCGCCGATGATGGCATGAGCGCTCGCGCAGCCGACGCAGCAGAACCGCGTTGCCGACCCCGCCAGCGGCGCGCCGCAATGCGCGCACTCGATCCGGGTCGAGGCGGCGGCAGCGGGCCGAAGCTGGGTTACGGTGGCGCTCACGACGCGCGGCTCACTTCAGGAACATTCGCCGCGTCACGGCGTAGCGCTGTCCGTCGTTTTCCACGACGATATCGAGGTCCCAGTTGCCGCGGGCCGGCAGTTCGACATAGCCCGCGAAGCGGGCCGGGCCGACCACGCCCAGCGCGACGCTGACCGGCGCGCGCTTCTCCGCCGGGCGCACGAATTCGACCTTGACCCGTGCGCCGTCGAGCGGCCGACCGTCACGGTCGGTGATGTCGACCTCGATGCGGCCGGCCTCGGCGCGCCATCCGGTCTTGATCTGCCAACCCAGCGCGTCGCGTTCCCTCTGCTGCTCGAGTACGGCGTTGTAGTGCAGGCCGCTCTCGCGCGGCTTGCTGGCATAGAGACCGGAGAACGAGCCGACGGCAAACCAGATCATGATGGCATTGACGGCGATCACGATCGCGAACCCGGCGACGAACAGCCAGGGAATGTAGCGGCCGCGGGAAGAATCGGTGGTGACGACGGACATGGCTTGCCTCCTACCGGGCGGGACCGACGAATACGGCATCGTGCGAGGCGCGACGGCGACCGCTGTCGTCTCGCACCGAGAATTCGATCGACTTCGACCCCGCCGGCGCCCCCGCCGAAGGGACGGTCAGGAAGACACGGAAAGTACCGACGGCATCCGGGTGCACGGCGAGACGGGCTTCGGTGCCCTGGCCCTCGACTTCGGCGCCGACGAAACCCAGCACCGCGCCCTGAGGGCCATCGGTCTGGAGACGGAAATGTCTGACCTCGCGCGACTTGTTCAACACCTTCACGGTGTAGGAGTTTCGGATGTCGCCGTTGGTCAGCCGCACGAAATTGGGGCTGCGATCGCGTTGCACGGTGAGTTCGGTGTCCGTGCGCAGGAAGAATGCGACCACCATCACCAGCGCTACGATGGATAGCAGCAGGGCGTAGAGGAGAGTGCGCGGACGCAGCGGCCGCCACGACGGCGCCGCCGCCTTGGTTTCAAAGGCCTGCTGGCGGGCGAGTGTGTCCCAGCGGATCAGGCCGCGTGGGCGGCCGACCTTCTGCATGGTCTGGTTGCAGGCATCGACGCACAGCGAGCAGCCGATGCATTCGATTTGCTGACCATCCCGGATATCGATGCCGGTCGGGCAGACCGCGACGCAGAGGTTGCAATCGATGCAATCGCCGCGGCCTTCCCAGCTATCGCCCGCCTTGTGCTTGCCGCGCGTCTCTCCGCGCCACTTCTGATAGGTGACGATCAGGCTCTGCTCGTCGAGCATCGCCGCCTGAAATCGCGGCCAGGGGCACATGTAGGTGCAAACCTGTTCACGAGCCCAGCCGGCCAGCAGATAGGTCGAGGCAGTGAGCAGACCCACGAAGGAATAGACTTCGAGCGAGGCCTGGCCCCGGAAGATCTTCACCAGGGTGGTCGGCGCATCCACGTAGTAGAACACCCAGGCACCGCCAGTGGCCGCTGCAATTGCCAGCCAGGCGATGTGCTTCAGGGTCTTGCGTGCGATCTTGGCGGCGGAAATCGGCGCCTTGTCGAGCCGCATGCGCTCGTTGCGATCGCCCTCGATCAGGCGTTCGACCAGCATGAAAAGGTCGGTCCATACCGTTTGCGGGCAGGCGAAACCGCACCAGACGCGGCCAAACAGCGAGGTCGCGAGGAACAGGCCGACTGCAGCCAGGATCAGAAATCCTGTGACGAAATAGACTTCCTGCGGCCAGATCACGATGTCGAAGATCCAGCCGCGCCGGCCGTCGAGGTCGAGCAGGATGGCCTGGTTCGGGGCATCGGGGCCCCGGTCCCAGCGCAACCAGGGAACGAGATAGTAGATTCCCAGAAGGGTGACGAGCACCGCCCACTTGATCGTGCGCCATTTGCCGACGATCGCGCGCGGGTAGACCTTGAGCCGCGTGACGTAGAGCGGCAGCTCGGCCTTCTGGGCCTTTACCGACCGTGCTTCGTCCCTGGTGTCGTCCTCACGGAGCCGGGCATCCATAATGCATTCCCGCTACGCCCACCTGCTATTTGCCGCCACCTAGGGAGTGTACGTAGACGGCCAGCATCTTGAGCGTGGCATCGTCGAGCCGCTGCCCCCACGCCGGCATGCTGCCGTTGCGGGCGTAGAAGATCGAGCGGTAGACCGAATTGCGGTCGCCGCCATAGAGCCAGATGCCATCGGTCAGGTTGGGGGAGCCCATCTCCTGGTTGCCCTTGCCGTCGGGCTTGTGACAAGCCGCGCACTGCTCCTGGAAGACTTTGGCGCCCTCGGGGGTGGCCTTGCCGTGACCCGACAGGCTCAGCACGTAGTCGGTCACGGAGTCGATCTGGCCGGCCGTCAGCAGCCCATCGACGCCGAAACGCGGCATGTTGGTCTGGCGCGACTTCTCGTCGGCGTTGCGCACGCCGTGCTGGATCGTCTGGTAGATCTGGTCGAGCGACCCCCCCCACATCCAGTCGTCGTCGGCCAGGTTGGGAAAGCCCAGGCTGCCGGCACCGCCCGCACCATGGCACTGCGAGCAGTTCGTCTGAAAGGCCGATCGTCCGCCAGCCAGCGCGAAGTTGAACAGCTCGGGATCCTTGCGGATGTCTGCCAGCGAAGCCGCACGAATGCGGTCGACGAAGCGGCTGCGCTGCTTGGCCTGCTCGGCAAGCTCCGCCGTCAGCGCCGCGCGGTTGGTGTAGCCGAGCACGCCCTCGGTGTGGCCGCTGAGCGACGGCCACGACGGATAGAGCACGCAATAGACAACGGCGAACACGATGGTTGCCCAGAAGGTGTAAACCCACCAGGTGGGCAGCGGCGTGTTGAGTTCCTTGACGCCGTCCCACTCGTGGCCGGTCGTGTCGGTCCCCGTCAGGGTGTCCTTTTCGATCTTGGTCGGCATGGTGTGACCCTTCAGCCTTCGTCGTTCAGCGGAATGCGGGAGTCGCTCTCGAAGCGCGAGCGGTTGGCGGGGCGCCAGGCCCAGCGGACGATCAGGCCGAACACCAGAACCGCCCAGACGGTCCAGATCGAAGCCAGGATTTCGTGCAGCATTTCCATGATGGCGGCCTCCTTACTGACGCAGCCGTTCGGGCGGGATGTCGGAGAACTTCACCAGGGTACCGAGCATCTGCAGGTAGGCGACCAGCGCATCCATTTCTGTGATGCCTTCGCTGCCGGGGCTGAACTTGCCGATCGGCGCGCGCGGATAGCGCTTGAGGAGAGCCGTCGGATCGACGTCGGGGCTGGCCTGCGCCTCGAGGTCGGCGCGGGCGTTCTTGATCATTTCCTCGCTGTAGGGCGTGCCGACGACGCGCAACGCCTTGAGGTGATCGGCGATGTCGCTGTAGTCCAGCCGGCGTTCGGCGAGAAAGGGATAGGCCGGCATGATGCTCTCCGGCACCACCGCACGTGGCGAAGCGAGATGCGCCACGTGCCAGTCGTTGGAATAGCGGCCGCCGACCCTGGCGAGGTCGGGCCCGGTGCGCTTGGAACCCCACTGGAAGGGCCGGTCGTAGATGCTTTCTGCGGCCAGGCTGTAGTGGCCGTAGCGCTCGACCTCGTCCTTGAACGGCCGCACCTGCTGGCTGTGGCAGAGGTAGCAGCCTTCGCGGATGTAGATGTTGCGGCCGGCCAGTTCGAGTGGCGTATAGGGCCGCACGCCCTCGACCCGTTCGATCGTCGACTCGATGGTGAACAGCGGGATGATCTGCACCAAGCCGCCGATCGAGACGGTGATCAGGGTTAGGACCACCATCAGGATGACGTTCTTTTCGATCGTCTCGTGGCGAATGAACATCGCGAACCTCCTTACGCCGCGAGAGCGGGGCGGGTGCCGGCAGTCGCGGGCGAAGGCTCGCCGCGCACCGTGCGCCACATGTTGAAGACCATGATCAGAGCACCGCTCAGGAAGAAGAGGCCGCCCAGCAGACGGATCATGTAGAACGGCTTCATCGCGGCAACCGTCTCGACGAACGAGTACTGCAGGAAGCCGAGCTCGTCGTAGGCGCGCCACATCAGGCCCTGCATGATGCCGCTCACCCACATCGCGGTGATGTAGAGAACGATGCCGAGCGTGGCGATCCAGTAGTGCCAGCTGATCAGACGGGTCGACCACATGGCCGGCCGGTTCCACAGCTTCGGCACTAGGTAATAGAACGTGCCGAACACGATGAAGGCGACCCAGCCGAGCGCGCCGGAATGGACATGGCCGATCGTCCAGTCGGTGTAGTGGCTGAGCGAGTTGACGGCCTTGATCGACATGACTGGGCCTTCGAACGTCGCCATTCCGTAGAAGCCGACGGCGGTCACCGAGAAGCGGAGGCCAGGATCGGTGCGCAGCTTGTCCCAGGCGCCGGACAGCGTCATGAGGCCGTTGATCATGCCGCCCCAAGACGGCATCCAGAGCATGACCGAGAAGACCATGCCGAGCGTCTGCGCCCAGTCGGGCAGCGACGTGTAGTGGAGATGATGCGGCCCCGCCCAGATGTACATGAACACCAGGGACCAGAAGTGCACGATCGACAGCCGATACGAATAGACCGGCCGGTTCGCAGCCTTCGG
>CAYZQZ010000024.1:0-19714 GCA_964480235.1 uncultured Reyranella sp.
AACGCTGCCGCCCGGGGCGGCATGAAGGTGTCGCTGGCCGACCTGATCGTGCTGGCGGGCAGTGCCGCGGTGGAGAAGGCGGCGAAGGCCGCCGGCCACGATGTGAAGGTGCCCTTCACGCCAGGCCGCATGGACGCCTCGCAGGAGCAGACGGACGTGCACTCCTTCGCACCGCTCGAGCCGGTGGCCGACGGCTTCCGCAATTATTCCCGCGGAACCCCCCGCCTGCCGTTGGAGGCCCTCCTGGTCGATCGCGCGCAGCTCCTCACCCTGACGGCGCCTGAGATGACGGTGCTGGTTGGCGGGCTCAGGGTGCTGGGCGCCAACACCGGCAGGTCGAAGCACGGTGTCTTCACGGAGAGGCCCGAGGTCCTGACCAACGACTTCTTCGTCAACCTCCTCGACATGGCCACGGAGTGGAAGCCGGCCGCCGACGGCGTCTATGAAGGCCGCGACCGCAAGTCGGGTGCGCTCAAGTGGACCGGCACCCGCGTCGACCTGATCTTCGGCTCGCATTCGCAGCTGCGCGCCTTGGCCGAGGTCTACGCCACCTCCGATTCTGGAGAGAAGTTCGTGATGGACTTCGTCGCGGCCTGGACCAAGGTGATGGAGGCCGACCGCTTCGACAAAGCCTGATCGCAGGCAGAGAAGCTGAAGAAGAAGGGCGGCGCTTCGGGGCCTGAAGCGCCGCTCGCGCGTTCAGACGGCCGTCTGGCCGCCAGCCTGGAGGCGCAGCCAGGCCAACGCCTTCGCTTCGGTAGGAAAAATGCGCGCGGGACGCTTCGACGGCGAGATATTGACGAACCGCCGGAAGGCGCCGACCACTTGCTCTTCCCGACCGACGACGGCCAGCGGACCACTGTCGAAATTGGCCGTGTAGGCGCTGAGCCGCGCACCCATCGTCAGCACGTCCTGCTCGCTGTACACGGGCTCGAGATTTGTCGCGTCGAACAGTTTCGCGTAGCCCAGGGCGTTCTCGACCACGAGCTGGTCGAAATGCGCTTCCATCTCCTTCAGGGTCACCCGACCCCGGGCCACAACGTGGACAAACCTTCGCTCGTGGGAGATTTCAACACGCAACGGCATGGCGACTCCTCGGAGGCTCATCGATTCCGATCGGACAAGGTACTGGCGATAATGCATTTCGTTGCGACAAGTTGGAACAAGCAGTGGGCGCGATGGAGAGGCGATCTGCTGGAAGCTGTGCCAGCCGGTGAAGGGCCAACCCTGTGAGCGGACATCCGATGATCGAGGGCCGCCCTAGTCGATCAACTCGTCGGCCTGCGCGAGCAGGCTGGGCGGCAGCGCCAGTCCGATCGATGCGGCTGTCTTGCGGTTGATCACGAGTTCGAGTTCCGTCGGCTGCTCGATCGGCAGCACGTCCGGCGACGTGCCGTCGAGGATTCTGACGGCGTAGCGGGCGATCCGCGCATAGGCACGCGCGAGGTTGGGGCCGTAGGTCATCAGTGCACCGCTGCGCGCCATTTCCGACCAGCCGGAAATCAGCGGCACCTTCTGCTCGATGCAGGCGGCCGCCAGCAGGGGTGTATTGTACATCATCAGCGCGCTCGGCAGCCCGAGCACCGCCTGCGCACCCGACCCCAGCGCGGCGGCAATCGCGGTCTTGAAGCCTGCCACACCGTCGAAAGTGTGCACTGTGAGCTTGACGTCGGCGGCTTCGACGACTGTGCGGCAAGCTGCAATTTCGCGTTCCTCGCCGGGATGGCGGGCGTTGGAGATCAGGGCGATGCGCCGGCAGTCGGGCAGCGCTTGCCGCAGCAGGCCGATGCGCTTGGGCATCAGCTCGATCGACAGGAAGGTGAGGCCGGTCGCGTTGCCGCCGGGACGGGCCAGCGACTGGGCGAATCCGGCCGCCACCGGATCGCCGCTGTAGCCGAACACCACCGGCACTTTGGGTCTGGCCCTGATCGTCACCGGCGTGGCGCCACCCTGGGTCACGATCAGGCGCACGCCCTGTTGCTGCAGTTCGTCGACGTAACGTGCCACGACATCTTCGGGTGCGCCGGGCGCATAACGTTCGAGGATCCGCACGTCGGCGCCCCCGGAGGAGGTCTGTCGCGCCATGCCGTCGCGAAAGGCCCGGGTGAAGGTGCCGGTCGTTTCCGGCGTTTCCGGAGAAATCCATCCGATCAGCCGATCGGCAGCGCGCGCTGGCGCACCCAAGGTCACGCCCCCGGCGAGCGTTCCCGCCGTCGTGGCAACCAGGAAAGTCCGGCGCTTCATGCGATCCCCCTCCATAAGGCCCACCAAACCGATCGAAAGGTAGCACGGCCACGCAGCGGGGTGGCCGTCACAATCTTCTTACAGGCGCATGCGGCCGAACTGCCGTGGTTGCCCTTTCGGAACACCGAATCGCCCCAATCTCCGCGCTACGGTCCGTCCGACCGACTTGAGCCAGAAGGAGCATCGCTGATGACCGTCTCCCTGCCGCCATTGCCGTTCGACCCCGCCGCCCTCGAGCCGCACATGTCGCGCCGTACGCTCGAGATCCATCACGACAGGCATCACAAGGCCTATGTCGATGCCACCGTGGCTGCGATCGCCGGCAGCGACCTCGAGAGGGCGAGTCTGCCCGCGATCGTCGTCGCGGCGGCCCGGCGCCCGGACCGCCGCCTGTTCAACAGCGCCGCCCAGGCCTGGAACCACGGCTTCTTCTGGACGTCGCTGTCGCCCGAGCCTCATCCGCCCGGCGGCCGCCTCGTGCCGCTGATCCGCCGCGATTTCGGCGGACTGGCCCAGCTGCGCGCGGCCTTCGTCGCCGAGGCTTCGGGCCACTTCGGATCGGGTTGGGCGTGGCTGGTCCTCAGGGGCGACAAGCTGGAGGTGATGTCGTGCCACGACGCCGACACGCCGATCGTCCACGATGGCCTCGTGCCGCTGCTCACCTGCGATGTCTGGGAGCATGCCTACTACCTCGACCACCAGAACAAGCGACAGGCCTACGTCGAAGCCTTTTTCGACCATCTCGCCAACTGGCGCTTTGCCGAGGCGAACCTGACCGGGGTGAGGGCGGCGGCATGAGAGCCGGGAGCCGTTCCTGATCGCACCTCAATAGAGCATGAGGGATGCCCTTGAGCGGAGCCACCGGCCCCAAGATTTTCGTGTTTGGCCCGCAGACGGGGGGGCTGTCGATGACGTAATATTGTCCCCCTATCCAGAGGGGACTCGATCGTGCAGCGACTAACGATTCTTGTTGTTGTCGGGTTGACGTGTATGTCCGTTGCGGCGACGGCGGTATCGCCGGTCTGGGCCCAGAGTTCCGGCCCGCTTCAGCCATCCCTGCCGTGGGGAGCCAAGCAGCGCCCCAAGCCCAACCCGCAGGACCCAGCTGCACAGGACGGCTCCCAGACCGTGGAGCAGACAGGATCGATCAAGCCCCTGCAGGGCGAGCCCGAGAAGCCGCGCGGCGAACCCAAGCGCTGAGAAGCTCCCGGCGGCACCGCCGCCGCTTGCAAACCGTCGCCGGATGAGCCGGCTCAGCCCTCGCGCCTGAGTTCGCTTTCGTGCCAGCGCCGCAGCAGCAGGTGCGAGACCAGACTGAGCACGAGAAAGATCACGATCCCCGAGGCCGAGACCAGGGCGAGTGCTGCGAACATGCGCGGCACCTTGAGTTCGTAGCCCGCCTCGAGGATGCGGAAGGCGAGGCCGGATGCCGTCCCGCCAGTACCGGCCACGAACTCCGCCACCACCGCGCCGATCAGCGCCAGTCCGCCCGAAATGCGCAACCCGCCCAGGAAATAGGGCAGCGACGCGGGCAACCTCAGGCAGAGCAGCGTCTGCCAGCGGCTCGCGCCATAGAGTTTGAACAGGTCGAGCAGGTTCCGGTCGGCCGAGTTCAGGCCGAGAATGGTGTTCGACAGGATCGGGAAGAAGGCCACGATCCAGGCGCAGACCAGCAGCGAGAGGGTCGTGTCGTTGACCCAGACGATGATCAGCGGCGCGATCGCCACGATCGGCGTCACCTGCAGGACCACCGCATAGGGAAAAAGCGACAACTCGATCCATTTCGACTGCGTGAACAGGATGGCGAGCAGGCCGCCCACAACGATGGCCGCAACCAGTGCCAGCGCGGTGATCTCGAGCGTCACCCAGAGCGAGACCGAGAGCGAACCCCAGTCGGTCACCAGGGTACGCAGAATCAGCAGCGGCCCCGGCAGGATGTAGGACGGCACATTGAGTCGCCGAACGGCTTCTTCCCATAGCGCCAGGAAAACGACGCCGATCGCCAGAGGCGCCACGATTCTTGGCCAGTCCTTCATGCCGCTTCCCTCGCGGTCATGGCCGCTTCGAGCCTGGCCGATACGCCGCGGCAGAGCGCGCCGTATTCGGGTGAGGTGCGGAAGTCGGGCAGCCGCGGAACGGCATTGCCGGTCGCGAGGTCGGCGACGATGCGGCCGGGGTGCGCCGCCATCACCACGATGCGTTGCGAGAGGTACGCCGATTCGAACACAGAATGGGTCACGAAGACGGCGGTGAAGTGCGCGCTCTGCCAGAGCTTCAGCAGATCGTCGTTCAATCGGTGGCGCGTGATCTCGTCCAGGGCGGCGAACGGCTCGTCCATCAACAGAATTCGCGGCTCGGTGACCAGCGCACGGGCGATCGACACGCGCATCTTCATGCCGCCCGAGAGCTCGCGTGGATAGGCCCTGGCGAAATCGGCGAGCCCCACGCGTTCCAGCGCCGTCATTGCACGAGTCTCCGCCTCGCCGCGCGACACGCCTTTCAGCTTGAGTGGCAACGTGACGTTGGCGAGCGCGCTGGCCCAAGGCATCAGGGTGGCATCCTGGAAGACGAACCCGATGTCGGGCCGCGATCCGGGTTTTGCGCCGTGCCACTCGATCGTGCCGTTCGTCGGCCCGGTGAGGCCGGCCATCATACGCAGCAACGTCGTCTTGCCGCAGCCCGACGGGCCGAGAAGGCTGACGAACTGCCCCTGTTCGATTTCGAGATTCACCGCATCGACCGCAGGCGGACCGGCGGCGAAGCTCTTGCCGACGCCTTTCAGGCGAAGAAGGGGAGTCGTCAAAGGTCGTGTCTCTCAGGGCAGCGCGGCGGGATCGAAGCCGGCCGGCGGTTTGATCCCGAGGCGCTCCTTGAAATGCCGCGACCACGCTGCCCGGGCGATCGACTGCGCATCGGCGAGAACCTTGTCTTCGTCGATCGTCAGGACCCTGCCGTCCCTCATCAGCCACTTGCCGTCGACCATAACCGAGCGCACATCGCGCGCCTGTCCGTTATGGACGAAGTCGGAGACCACGCGCAGCGCCGGCACCAGGTGCGGCCGCTGCAGATCGATCATCACCAGGTCGGCGCGATTGCCCTCCTTCAGGTAACCGCCGTCGGTCACGCCGAGCGCCTTGTAGCCGTTGCGCGTGGCCCAGCGCAGGGCGTGCTCGGGCGTCGGCTCGCGGCCGTTCTCGCGCCTAATGCGCTCCATGAACAGGCCGGTGCGCATCACCTCGACCATGTCCTCGGCCATGTTGTCGCTGCCCATGGCGATCGTGCAGCCATGTTGCTCGAGCTCGTGGATGCGCGGGCTGAGGCCGCGGCGCGCCGCGATGGCGCTGTTGAACGACACGATCGCTTTGGCCTGGCCGAGAATCTTCTCCTCGCGCGGGTCCATACAGCGGCAGTGCGCGCAGACCAGGCGCTCGTTGAGATAGCCCAGATCGGCAAGATATTCGGTCGGCAGAAGGTTGCGATGGGCCTGGATGGCCGCGACCTCGCCCCAGATCTGGTTGAGATGGATCGTCGCCCACGTGTCGAGGCGGTCCTGCAGGGTACGCAGTTCTGTCAACAACTCGGGGGAACACATGTCGGGGGCCCAGGCGGAAACGGCGATGCGCATCCGGCCCTCGGCGGTGTTGTTGAAGCGCGCGAAGGCGTCCTCGATCTTCCTGAGGTGCCGCTGACCCATCGCGCGGTCGAGCTGATAGGGCGCAGGATCGCCGATCTCGGTACCGGTGCGGTCCCAGGCGCGCACGCCGAGCAGCCAGCGCAGGCCGGTGCCGGCCAGCGCCTCGGCGTAGTCCGGTGTGCTGGCGCCGTCTTCGAGAATGAGGGTGGTGCCGCTGCGCAGGGCCTCCAGAGCGCCCAGCAGGGCAAAGACCTCTTGTTCCTGAGGGCTGAGCTTGGGCAGCGGGATCGGAGACAGGCCGCCGGAGAAAGGTGGCTTGTGCGGCGGCGAGAGATCCTCGAACACGCCGCGGGCCAGCGTCATTGTCAGGTGGGTGTGGACGTTGGCGAAGCCGGGCATGACGAGCTTGTTGGTGCCGTCGATCTTCTCGGCCGCGGGGTACTTCGCGAGGATTGTTGCAGTGTCACCGATAGCCGCGATTCGCCTGCCGTCGATGGCGATCGCCGCGCCGTATTGCACCGCATCGCGGTCATCGACGGTGGCGATGGCGGCATTGTGAATGACGGTGACCAAACCTTCCCCCAATATATAACTACGGTGAGTATCTGAGGACGGAGCGACGCGGCGTGCAACTACTAGCTGACAGAAGGCTTGCGCCCGTTAATCGATTGCTGCTCGCCATAGCCACACTGTTGCTGGTCACAGTCGCAGGTGTGGCCTGGTGGATGTACGCCACGGACGAGCTCTATTTGCAGGGGCCGCGCGGCGGCTACTTCATTTACCTGGCGGTGTTGTGCGGGGCGGCAATCCTGCTCTGTCGATGGCCGCGCCTTTCGGCGAGCGTGCTGACCTTGGCCCTGATCGAACTCTGCTGGGGTGTCGGGACTTTCCTCGTCGATTCCGGCGACGGCCGTATCCGACTGCTGCCGGACAATACGTACACCGGTGGGCGCTTTCAGTGGCATCCCCTGCTCCAGGCAGTGCCGATCCCTGGGCTGAAGATCGACAACCCGTGGAGCCCGGTGATCAGCCATACGTCGGAGAGCACCCGTGGCCCCGAACCTGCGCCCGGCAGCATCGAGGGTCGAATCGTGGTCGCGGCATATGGTGGCTCGACGACCTACGACATTGCCGTCTCCGACCAGGACACCTGGGCCGTGCACCTGGCGGCGATGCTGGGAGAGCGGCGCTACTTCGTGGTCAACAACGGCGTGCCGGGCTATTCGACGGTCGAGCACGTCATCCAGACAGCCTTCTATCAGGAGAAGTTCGGCCGGCGGCCAAGCTGTGCGATCTACTATGTGGGCTGGAACGACCTTCAGAACGCCCATATCGAAGGACTCGATCCCGCGTTCGCCGATTTTCATCTGCCGGGTCAGATCGACTGGCTGCAGGTGCGCCGCGTGGGCGGCGGGAATCGTCGCTTCTCGCCGTTGCTCACAATGATCGAAAACCTGGTGGTGCCCCAACTCGACACGATCCGTTACAGGTCCGATCCGGACAAGCAGAAGATGGGTAGCGGCGAGGATCCGCGGCTCACCGCGATTTTCGAGCGCAACGTGCGCACCATTTCGGCGATCAACCGCGAACGAGGCGTGGCGACGATCTGGGCCGGCCAGCTCGTCAACCGCGCGGCGCTCACCGGTGATGGCCGCTATGGATGGCTGCCCCTGGTCCGGGACCGCGATGTCTGGCCGATGCTCGAGGGCTTGCGGGGAGTGCTCGCCAGGGTGGCGGGCGAGACAGGCGACGGGCTGGCAAACCTGCCCATCGAGTCGTTCGGACCCGCCGACTTCTCCGACAACGGACATTTCTCGCCGTCGGGGACTCGTCGTTTTGCAGAAGCCCTCGTGCCCCTGGTGCGGGAGCGCTGCCGCTAGCTTCCAACCGGCTGGAAGAAGCCGTGCAAAGCATAGGGAATGGCTGCATCGAGCGCCGCGCTGAAGAGTGGCTGTGCGCCGGGATCGAGGCCGACGAGCCGGCTGACCTTTCGTCGTGCGTCGAAGAGCGTGACAAGGACGACTCCGTCCTCTTCGGCAGAGGCGCCCTCTGCGGGCACGAACACCGGCTCACCGACATAGCAATCAGGTCCGAAATCGTGGGCGATGACGGCGCCAGATTCGACATCGACCCGCGCGATCTGCTGTTGCAGGCCCTCCGTGCGGTCGGCCGGATTACAGGCGATCCAGGCGTAGCGATAGGGCCGGCCGACCCAGCGAGGGTTGATTCTTGGGAATTCGTTGGCCGTGCCGCTCGGGTAGTCACGGGTCGTGGCCTTGCCGGTCGCGAGATCGACGGTGAGGCGCACCAGCTTCGCCATGCCTTGGGCCGGCCACGGAGAACGCCAGTAGGTGCGCAAGGCCTCGCCGACGGTGCTGTAGTCGGGGTAGCGCGCCAGGTCGATGGTCAGCGTGTTGTCGCGCTCGAAGCCGTTGGCGAAATGGAACTGGAAGAATGGTTCCAGCTCGATCCAGCGCGGCGCGCCGCTTCCGTCTCTCGGCACCAGGAGAAGCCGGGTCGGCTTGTTTCCATCCCAACGCAACGCACCGTCGAAGCTGGTGAAGCCCAGGATCATCGGCAGGGCGCGCACCAGGATCGGCCCGAGGCAGAATACGAGGTGCCGTTCGGTCAGCACGAAGTCGTGGTTCATAAGCGGGTAGGGGAGCGTGACCGCGGGCAGCTTCGTGACCGCGCCGTCCTTCATCCGGTACGGCGTGAGGGTCGTGCGCGGCCCGTAGTCGATGCCGAAGTTGAACAGTTCGCCGGATGCGGGGTCGATCTTCGGGTGGGCGGAGAATGCCTTCACCGTTCCGTCGAAGGTCTCGACGCCTCTGGTATCGACCGTCTCGGGATCGAGTTCGTAGGGCGGGCCACCCTCCCACAACGAGAACAGTCGGCCGTGCTGCATCACCACCGAGGTATTCGACACGTTGGCCGGCTGCTGCAGAAAATTGGCGAGCACGCCGTGTATCCCGCGGCCGGGCCGCATCTTGCCGAAGCCGCGGTGCAGCGAGCGTTGGGTCAGCGTTTCGTCCAGGTAGTTCCGCGTGCGGACGAACAGGCGTCGATGGAAGATGCCGTGCTCGTCGAACGTGAAGGACTGCACCAGCCCATCGCCGTCGAACCAGTGCGGGAACCACTTGCCGGCGATCCGGTTGCGGCCCGAACCATTGCGATAGAGCGTGCCGCGCAGGGTGGGCGGGATTGCGCCGTCGATCTCGGTCAGGCGGAGGTCGCGTTCCTCGGCCAGAGTCTCGAAGCCCGCACTCCAGGGAAACGGACCGGCTTGCGCCATCGCCTATTTCGGGCCGGGTCCGAACTTGTAGCTGAGGCCGGCGCGGATCGTGTGCTGGGTCGGCTGCACGCTGGCGCCGGGCACGATCTGCTTTTCCTCGAACTGGCTGTAGCGATACTCCAGCCATGTGAACCAGCCGCCGAACACGTTGGTCTCGATGCCCGGCCCGACCGTCCAGCCGTTGACGTAGTCGTCGCGCTGCAAGGAGGCGCTGGCGCCGCCGGCGAAGGCGTTGCCGGTCGTGCTGATGTAGGCGCCGGTGTAGCCGGCGACCGCGTACAGCAAGGTCGAGCGGGTTGGCAGGAAGCCGATGCGACCCAGGGCGCTCCACGCGAAGCTGGTCCGGCTGGTGATCGCCACGCCGCCGCCCGAGCCGTTGAGGCTGGCGGCCGATTGTGGACCGGTCCAGGTGGTGTCGCCCATGAAGCCGATCACCGCGCTGTCGCCCCACTGCCAGTCGTAGCCGCCGAACGCTGCGCCCAGCAGGGCCTGGCCGCTGTCGGCCATGCTGGCTTGCGCGCCGCCGAAGGAGGCGTTGAGCCTGTTGAGCAGGACGCTGCCGCCGCCCGCAACGCCGAGGTAGATGCCGGTCCAATCGATGTTGGGTTGGGGGCTCGCGGTAGCCGGGCTGTCCTGCTGTGCCTCGCCGAGGCCGCCGAAGCGGTAGGTCAGGCCGGCGCGGATCGTGTGGAAAGTCGGACTGAAGGACGTCGACGTGCCCGATAGCATGCGGTTCTCGAACTGCGTGTAACGGTATTCGAGCTTGGTGGTCCATGGGCCCGCGAGTCGCGCTTCGACGCCGGTGCCGAACGCGAAGCCGTTGAACCAGTCGTCGCGCGCGAACGATGCGGACTGGTTGCCGGCGAAGGCGTTGCCGCTGGTGCGGAAGTTCTGGCCGGCGTAGCCGCCGGTGAAATAGAGCAGGGTGTTGGGGCTTGCGAGGATGCCGGCGCGCAGCATCGCCGCGAATCCCCAGTTCGGGTTCGTCGAGATCGTGGCGTTCGCCCCTGTGACGGAGGCGGTGGCCTGGCTCTGGGCGTTCGAGTAGGTGCCTTCGATCAAGGCGCCGACCAGTGCCTTGGGCATCACCTGGTAGTCGACGCCGCCGTAGATCGCGGCCAGCACGCCCTGCCCGCCCGCGCCGTCGATGCTGGTGACGGCGCCGCCGCCAGAATTGATCACCCTGTTGTTCAGCGTGGCCATGCCGATGCCACCGCCGACATAGAAGCCGGTCCAGGCCGGCGCGTAGGTGAAGGGCGCGGTGGCGACGTCCTGGCTGCGATCCTGCGCCTGCACCGGCGTGCCGACCGTCAGCACGGCGAGTGGCAGAAGCCAGCACTTCCAGAGAGGCGTCGTGCGCATCTACGGGTAGGTGATCGCAATCGGAAAGTTGACGTTGCCGCCGGTGAAGCCGTAGGCGGCGGCCGCGAAGGCGGGCGGGCCCATCGTGCCCGTGGCGTTGCGTGAGAAGCCGTAGCCTTCCTCGGGTTGGCCGAAGAAACCGGTACGCATCTTCGTCTCGCCCTTTTCGGCATGGAACACCGCGACGGCGTAGGTGCCTGCCGGCACGTTGGCAAAAACGCAGGTCGCCTGCCGGTTGGCGATCGGGGCGGCGACGCCCATGAATTGCTTGCCGTCCTTGGGGAAGGTGGCCGCGGAGTTGTAGAGACCGCAGCGCACGTCGCCCTGGTCGTTGCGCAAGCCGCTGACCACCACGTTGATCGTGCCGGCCTGTTGGGTTGCGGCGTCGCCTGCCGCAAGGCCCACCGTGAAACTCGACGCGAGCAAAAGCGCGAGCGCTCGTTTGGCGCGTTGCATCCTGCTCTCCCCAAAATAGAAGGACCGCCTCAAGTAGAAATCGCACCACGGTCGACAACTTATTTTAGCACAACTATTTGCACTATTCTTGGCTCATGGGCCATTTTTGCAATCGATAATCGTTCGCAGAATTAAATCCTGCCCCGGCGTTGAGCAGTCTTTGGTCCAATCCACGCGTTAGACGACGCTGCGCTGACTGCGCTAACCGCTCTTCTTGTTGAGGACGGCGAAGCGGTCCTTGGGGTCCTTCTCCCGCGCCTTCGGTCCGTAGGTGCCGAGTTCCATGCGGTGCGGAATGGTCATCATGTAGTTCTTGAACGCGCCCTCCATGGCGGCACGGAAGCCCTGAGCATCCATGGTTTCGTTGACGGAAGCCTTGGCGAACTTCAGCGCGAACGGGTCGCGCTCGGCGATCTGCTGCGCCAGCTTCATGGTTTCTTCTTCCAGCTTCGCCCGCGGCACCACGCGATTGACCAGGCCCCACTCGGCGGCCTGCTGGGCGGTGAAGAAGTCGCCCGTGAACAGGAACTCCTTGGCCTTGCGGGGGCCGAGTTCCCACGGCATCGAGAAATACTGCACATGCGAGCCGCCCCAGCGCACTGCGCGGTCGGCGAACTGCGCATCGTCGCTGGCCACGATCAGGTCGCAGGCCGAGGCGATCATCATGCCGCCCATGATGCAGTACCCCTGGACCTGCGCGATGGTGGGCTTGGGCAGGTCGCGCCAGCGCATCGTGTTCTCGAAGAAGCGCTCGTAGATCCGCCGGTACTCGCCCTTGAAGCCCGGCTCGAGCGCCGTCTTCTTCTGGTCCTCCATCTCCTCCTTGCTGCCGAGGTCGTGACCGGCCGAGAAGTGCTTGCCGGCGCCGGCCAGGATGACCACGCGCACCGAGTCGTCGTCGGTCGCGCGATTGAACGCATCGTCGAGTTCCTCGAGCAGGACCCTGCTCTGCGCGTTCAGCACCTCCGGCCGGTTGGCGGTAATCGTGCGGACGGCGCCGGTCTGGGCCAGCAGGAGGGTCGTGTAGGTCTTCATGTCGCCTCTCATGCCGCCGCCGGCAGTTTCGGATGACGCAGCTCCGGCGCCAGGCCCGCCCCCATCAGGTCGATGAAGTTGTCGCAATAAAAGCGCTGCTTCTGCGCCTCGCCGATGTTGGCCGCATCCATTGATGCCTCGAAGCGCTTGATTGGATTGCGCCCGCCCTCGACATGCGGATAGTCCGACGAAAAGAGACAAACCTCGTCGCCCGAGTTGGCGATGATCCACCCCGCATCCTCGTGCGGGTAGGGCGTAACGCGAACCTGCCGCTTCACGAACTCGCTGGGCTTGAGCGACATCTTCTGCAGCCGCTCTTCGTTCTTGTAGAAGGCGTTGTGGGCGCTATCCATGTTGCGCATCCAGCCGGGCACCCACGATGCGCCCTGTTCGATCACGCCGAACTTGAGGGTTGGGAAGCGGTCGAGTACGCGGTCGACGATCAGCGCCGTCATCGCCTTCATCGGCGGATAGGCGATCGCCATATAGTCGATCGACTTGAAATTGTCGTCCCCGCCATGGAAGTCGGGCACCGGCGGCAGGCCGTTGTTGAAGTACTGCTTCTCCAGCAGCACGCCGCCGCCTCCGACATGCAGTACGATCGGGATGCCGGCTTCCTGCGCCATCGCCCACAGCGGATCGAGGCCGATATGGCTTGGCGAATGCCCGTCGGGACAGCGAGATGGGATCATCAGCGCCTTGGCGCCGGCATCGATCGCCTGGCGCGTCGCCTGCTTCGTGAGGTCGAAGTCTGCGAGCGGCACGTAGGCCGTCGGCAGCAGCCGCTTGTCGACCGAACAGAATTCGATCATGTGGCGGGTGTGGGCGCGCGCCACGGCGTAGATCACGTCGACGTCGCCCCGGCCCTCGAGCAACGCGGAGAAATTCAGGAGCTGCGTGGTGAACATCAGCTGGCTGGCAAAGCCCAGCAGGTCGATCGAGCGCGGCCGGTCGGCCCGGGTGTAGGAGCCCAGAGCGTCCCAGTTCTTGCGCAGCATGATCTGCGTCTCGTCGACCGCGTCGTCGTCGGTCCGGGCATTCCTGTCCATCAGCTTGTGCAAACCGCGGCCGCGATCGGCCGGAAACAGGACCTGGTCGGTGATGGTGGCGCGGTACTTCGCCTCCAGGTGATCGGTCAGGAAGCCGGGCACTTCCATGATGTGGGCGTCGGCGTCGTGAATGACGCGGCCGCTGGCGTAGGGCATGTTTCCCCTCTGTCGTCTGTCTTTTGCCGGAGCTTAGCATGAGCGCGGAGATCGCCAACGCAGTGCAGTCCCTGCTGACGGCGCGCCGAACCGGCCGCCAGGTGCCGCCACCGTTCGCCCTGCGGGAGCGCGCCCAGATCTATGCCATCCAGGACGGCGTCGCCCACGCGACTGGCCCGGTGTCTGGCTGGAAGGTCGGGGCTCGCACCCCGACAGCGGAGCCCAATCCTGCGCCGCTGCTCGCGGGCGCGCTGGTCGAGTCGCCGGCGGCATTCGACGGCAAGGCGATGCACATGATCGGCGTCGAGATAGAGATCTCGTTCCATATCGTGAAGGACATCGCCGCACGCAGCGCACCGGTCGGGCGCGACGAGGCGCTGGCGGCCGTGGGCGACGCCTTCGTCGGCATGGAGGTGGTCGACACGCGGCTCGCGGACTTCAAGTCTGCCGATCCGGAATGGCTGCTGGCCGACAATCAAATGAATCACGCGCTGGTGATCGGCGATGCGATCAAGGACTGGAAGAACCTCGACTGGCCCAACCTGCAGGTAACGCTCGCGATCGACGGCAAGGTCGAGGTCGACCAGAAGGGCGGGCTTGGCGCGGTCGATCCGGTGCGGCCGCTGGCCTGGATGATCGACCATGCTGTGCGGCTGCGCGGCGGCATCCGCAAGGGGCAGGCGATCACCACCGGGTCGTGGACCGGCCTGCGCTATTACCCGCCTGGCACAAAGGCGCGCGGTGCCTTCGCGGGTTTGGGTGCCGTCGAGGCGACGTTCTAGGCTGCCTCCGGATCGATAACGACCCGATCAGTAGTTGTAGATCGAGTCGTAGTACGGCCAGCCCAGCGGGCCGGGGCCCCATGGCCCCCAGTTCCAGCTGAAGTCGTCGAGTGTCTGGGCTGTCATCGACTGTTCGTCGGCGAGGTTCTTGTCGAACATCATCTTGCGATAGGCCGAGTAGGCCTTCGAGTTGCCCATGTAGAGGCACACGCAGACGGTCGGGTCGGGGTAGATGTAGATCAGCTTGTCGCCCTTGATCTCCTTGAGGAACCTGTGCGGCGGCAGCTGGCGGAACATTGCCTGGCGCTCGGGCGTGTTGGCCGGCAGGAACTTGAAGCCCGCGGCGATCATCATGTCTTCCTTCTTGGCGACAGTGTCGAAGCCGTCCTTGTTGCAGCCCGTCAGGGCGAGCAGGCCCACTACGGCCATCGCCAACCATCCGAACACACGCATGAGCCATCCTCCAATTGTGACGTCACTATAGCCCACCACGCGTTGAGGCGTGACTGCTGTCTGCGGCTGTCAGCCTTACGGAATGGTTCGGCCGGCACCGTAACGACGTCGAGCCGAACCGAGGGAAAGACTCACCCATGACGAACGTTCTCGACCTCGCCGCCGCGCATGCAGCCCGCTACCTGGAAACCCTGCCGACACGGCCCATCGCCGCCACCGCGAGCATCTCGGAGTTGCAGCAGCGGCTCGCCAGGCCTTTGCCCGAGACCGGGCTGCCCGACGCGACCGTGATCGACGAACTGGTCCGCGACACCGAGGGCGGGATCATGGGCTCAGCCGGAGGCCGCTTTTTCGGTTGGGTGATCGGCGGAACGTTGCCGGCCGCCCTTGCCGCCGACTGGCTGACGTCGACCTGGGATCAGAACGCGGCCTCCAATCTCACAGCACCTGCCGAGGCTGTGATCGAGCACGTCTGCGGCGACTGGGCCAAGGAACTGCTGGGCCTGCCGTCGTCGGCTTCCTTCGGCCTCGTGACCGGCTGCCAGATGGCGCATACAACGGCACTTGCCTCCGCACGCCACAGACTGCTGCGAGACCGCGGCTGGGACGTCGAGGCCAAGGGGCTGGCGGGCGCCCCGGCGATGCGGATTCTGACCACCGAGAATCGTCACGAATCCATCCTGCGCGCGGCGCGGTTGCTGGGCGTGGGCACCGACGCCGTGGTCCAAGTCCACGCCGACAATGCCGGCCGCATCGAGCTCGGGTCGCTGCGGCACGCGCTTGGCCAGGCAGGCGGCGCGCCGACGGTCGTCTGCCTGCAGGCCGGCGATCTCAACACCGGGGTGTTCGATCCGTTCGGGCCGGCCTGCGAGATCGCGCGGGCAGCGGGCGCCTGGGTCCATGTCGACGGCGCGATCGGTCTCTGGGTGGCGGCCAGCGAGCGGCACCGGCATCTGCTACAGGGCGTCGAGCAGGCTCATTCCTGGGCGACCGACGGCCACAAGTGGCTGAATTTGCCGTTCGACTCGGGCCTGGTGTTCGTGGCCGATGCCGCAGCGCATCGCGCGTCGTTTGCCCAGGATACGAGCTATTCCGTGCCGACTGAGGCGGTGCGCAACCAGAAGGACTGGAATCCGGAGTGGTCGCGCCGTGGCCGCGGTTTCCCGCTCTATGCCGCCTTCCGCGCGCTCGGTCGCGCGGGCATCGCCGAGATCGTCGATCGCTGCTGCCGGCATGCCGAGCGCCTGGTGAGCGAGATCGGAAGCCTGCCGGGCGCCGAGATTGCGGCCGCTCCGGTCATCAACCAGGGCCTTGTGCGCTTCGTGTCGAAGGAGGGCACGCACGATCGATTCACCGACCGCGTGATCGGCCGCATCCAGGAGGATGGCGTCGCCTGGTTCGGCGGCGCCACCTGGCGCGGCATGCGGGTGATGCGAGTCTCGGTCAGCAACTGGCGGACGTCCGACGAGGACATCGACCGTACGATCGACAGCGTACGGCGCGTCCTGGCGGCGGAGCGCCGCTAGCGCGTCAGCTGCCCGTCCAATTCGGCGGCCGCTTGCCGAGGAAGGCGTCCATGCCCTCGCGGAAGTCGGCGCTGCCGTAGGTGTGGCGGATCAAGTCGTCGATGTTCTCGTCACCCATCCTGGCCTGCAAGCGGCGCAAGGCCTCCTTGGTCACCGACATGGTGATCGGCGCGTGGCCGGCGAGTGTGTTGGCCAACGCTTCGGCGCGGGCATGCAGTGCCGCAACGTCGGGGAGCAGCTCGCTGATCAGCCCGACCTGCAGCGCCGTCGGCGCGTCGATCAGCCTGGCCAGCAGCAGCATTTCCTTGACCCGCTGCGGGCCAACCAGGGCGACCAGGCGGGCGTAGTTCGACATCGACAGGCAATTGCCCAGGGTGCGGGCAATCGGAAAGCCGAACTGCGCTGTGGCGCTGCCGATCCGGAAATCGCAGACCGCCGCAATCGCCGCGCCGCCGCCGGTGCAGAAGCCCGCCACCGCCGCAACGGTCGGCACCGGACAGCGCTCTATGGTCTCGAGGATGCGGTCCATCTTGCGCTCGTAGGCAATGCCGTCCTCGCCGGACTTGAAGTCGCGGAACTGGGCGATATCGGTGCCCGCGGCGAAGGCCTTGTCGCCGGCGCCAGTGACCACCAGGGCCCGTACTTCGCCGGTCTTGCCGACCCGGGCGCAAATCTCGGCCAGGCCTTCATACATGGCGAAAGTCAGCGCATTGCGCGCCTGGGGGCGGTTGAAGGTGACCCAGCCCACTTTGTCGCGCTTGTCGTAGAGCAGTTCTTCGGTCATTTCAGGACGCACCATGGCATTGGATCGGCTCCTCAAAGGCTTCGCGGACTTCCGGCTGGGCTACTATCGCGAACATCTCGACCTGTTCGAGAAGCTCGCGACGGAAGGCCAGTCGCCCAAGATCCTCATCATCGGCTGCGCCGACGCCCGCGTCGATCCCGGCATCCTGACGCAGACCCGGCCGGGAGACATCTTCACCGTGCGCAACATCGCGGCCATGGTGCCGCCGGCGCAGATTCCGCCCGACCAGGCCCAGCATGGCACCTCGGCCGCGATCGAGTTCGCCGTCCGCGGGCTTGAGGTCGAGCACGTGGTGATCCTGGGCCATGCGCTGTGTGGCGGTATTGCCGCCCTGGTCGACGGCGCGGCCAGCGCCTACGCCCATTACGACTACGTCTCGACCTGGACGGTGATCGCGCAGACGGTGCGCGATGTCGCGGTCCACGATCTTGCCGGCCGGCCGCGCGAACAGATCGTGCGCGCGGTCGAGCAGGCCGCAGTGGTCAACAGTGTCGCCAACCTGATGACCTTTCCCTGGCTCGCCGAGCGGGTGGCCGCCGGAAAGCTGGTGATCCACGCCTGGTGGTTCAATCTGACCGAGGGCCAGCTCTACGCCTTCAATCCCGAAACGGCCGTGTTCGACCCCGTAAAGGGCGTCGAAGTCGCGCCGACCATCCAGAAGGGCACGCGGCTCTCGGCCATCAAGCCCGAGCGGCTGCTGCTGGCGCTGGCCAACAAGCCGGCGTTCTAGCCGGATCCCTCGCAAATCCTCGGGATGACGGCCAAGGGCCGTCAGCTCGCCAGCGACTTGATGGCGGCGTCCACGCCACCCGGCGCGAACGGCACGCCGACGGTCTTCATTGCGAGTTCGGTGGTGGCGAGGCAGCCCAGCAGCATCGGCTCGTTGAGGTCGCCGAGATGGCCGATGCGGAACACCTTGCCCATCAGGGGCCCAAGGCCGCCACCCAGGGACAGGTTGAAGCGCTCCAGCGCGGTCTTGCGCATGGCGTCCGACGTATGGCCTTCCGGCATCATCACCGTCGTTACCGAATTGGAGAGACGCTCCTCGGTCTGGCCGAACAGGGACGGGCCCTTGCCGTCAGCACCCCAGGCGCGAACGCAGGCGCGGGTCGCTTCGGCGAGACGAGCATGACGGGCGAACACGCCTTCCAGCGTCTCCTCCTCGATCATCTTGATCGATTCCTGGAGGCCGAAGAAGAAGTGCACCGGCACGGTGCCGTTGAAGCGCTGCGGCTTGCGCGATGCCATCAGCTCCCAGTTGAAGTAGTACTTGGGCAGCTTGGCCTTGCGCGAGGCTTCCATCGCCTTGGCACTGACACCCGTCATGGCGAGGCCGGTGGGGAGCATCAGGCCCTTCTGGCTGCCGGCGATGGTCACGTCGATGCCCCAGGCATCCATCTTGTATTCCATGCTGCCGAGCGAGGAGATCGTGTCGGCGAGCAGCAGGGCAGGGTGCTTCGCTTGGTCGATGGCGCGGCGAACATCGGCCATCGGCAGGAACAGACCGGTCGCGGTCTCGTTGTGGACGGCGAGCACCGCCTTGATCTCATGGTTCTTGTCGGCGGCGAGGCGCTCGGCCAGCTTGTCGACGACGACGCCCTTGCGCCAGTCGGCCGGCAGCATCTCGACCTTGAGGCCGATCGTTTCCGCCAGCTCCTTGAAGCCCAGCGAGAAGTAGCCGGTCTCGATCACCAGCACGAGCTCGCCCGGCGAGAACAGGTTGGCGACCGCGGCTTCCCAGGCGCCGTGACCGGTCGAAGCGTGGAAGAACAGCTCCTGGTCGGTCCTGAAGATGCGCTTCACGCCTGCGGTGCAGGCGCGCTGGATCTCGAGGAACTCCGGAGCGAGGAAGTCCATGACAGGACGGTCCATCGCCCGCAGCACGCGGTCGGGAATGTTGGTCGGGCCGGGATTGTTGAAGAACTGGCGGCCGCGCGGCTTGGCGTTCACTTGAGCAGTCACTTTTGGCGACTCCGGTCTGCGGAAAGTGGGCAGGGGATTAGACCGCCGCCCTTGGCGAAGCAAGCGAGGCTTGCGATGCTCTCGCATGAGCCCAATTGAGGGCGATGGGGACCCGAGTACATGAGCAGCGCCGCACCTCCCAGTTCAGGCACGAATTCCGCCATCGTCACCGATTACCGGGCCCGCACCCAGGGTTCGGGTGCGCTGTTTGAGCGCGCCCGCAAGGTGCTGCCCAGTGGCATCACGCACGACGCCCGCTACCTCGATCCGTATTCGATCCATGTCGCCAAGGCCAAGGGCCCGCGCAAATGGGACGTCGACGGCAACGAATACGTGGACTACTTCGGCGGCCATGGCGCCATGCTGCTCGGTCACTCGCATCCGGCCGTGGTCGAGGCGGTGAAGAAGCAGATGGAGCTCGGCACGCACTACGGCTCCAGCCACGAGTTGGAAGTGCGCTGGGCGGAGCTGGTGTGCGAACTCACGCCCTGCGCGGACAAGGTACGCTTCACCGCATCGGGCACCGAGGCGTCGCACATGGCGATCCGCCTCGCGCGCGCCTACACCGGCAAGGACAAGATCGTGCGGTTCATCGGCCACTTCCACGGCTGGCACGACAACGTCACGGCGGGTGCCGGTGCGACCTACGACGGCGGCACGACCCCAGGCGTGCCGCAGGACGTGAGCGCCCTTTCCATCGTTATGCCGAGCGACAATGTCGCCGCGGTCGTGAAGCTGATCGAGGAGCGCGACGACATAGCTGCGGTAATGTTCGAACCGTCGGGCGCCTCGTGGGGCCAGGCGCCGCTGCCGCCGGGCTTCATCCAGGCCGTCCGCGACGCAACCGCGAAGAAGGGCGTCGTCATGCTGATGGACGAGGTCATCACCGGCTACCGCTGGTCCTCGGGCGGCGCGCAGAAGGCGTTCGGCATCACGCCTGACCTCTGCATCCAGG
>CAYZQZ010000025.1:0-19602 GCA_964480235.1 uncultured Reyranella sp.
ATTCAGGGAGTTAGGCTGGATACAATATCCCTACTCTTGTTACTCTTTTCGAGTTTGCAAAGGGCAGAGACTGCGATATATCTGCTGCGAGAGTGCAGAGATTTGGGGTCTCTGCAGTCACTGGGGTGTAACGCCTCCGGCTCGGCAGGGCCGGTAGGACAAGTGGGAAGGTGGAAGTAATGCGCCACATCATCGTTGCTGGAGCCATGCTGCTCGTCGCGCTCACCGTGACCTTCGGGACGGCGAGCGTGCTGCAGGTCGTCGCGCAGGGTCAGCGCGGGCCGGAGCCGGTCGTGGTGGAAGCGAGCAAGCCGTCGATCAAGCCGGCCAACGGCAAGGAGCGCGCGACCGTTCCGGTGCGCACCGCGACGGCCTACAACTTCTGACGGATCGATCCGCGCCACCGCGCGGACCGCATCAAGTATGGGCGCTCCGGTTTCCGGGGCGCTTTTTCTTTGCCTCGATTGCGGCGCCCTGCGGATCATGCAGAACCACTTGTTGCAGGGTGAGCCCCATGAAAATGCGAGGCCGCCTGCGCGACTGTGCTAGCGTTGCAGCCCGGAGGAAATCATGACCGGATCAAGCAGGACGCCGCGCAGACTGGGCGGCAGCGATCTCAGCGTCTTCCCCGTCGGTCTCGGCCTGATGTCGTTTTCCGGCGCCTACGGCAAGAGCGACGACGACGCGGGCATCAAGGTGATCCATCACGCGATCGATCGCGGCATCACCTTCCTCGACAGTTCCGACATGTACGGCTGGGGTCACAACGAGTCGCTGCTGGGCAAGGCGCTGGCCGGCGGCCGCCGCAACAAGGTCGTGGTCGCGACCAAGTTCGGCCAGGTGCAGCGGCCGGGCGGCGCCAATGGCGTCGACGGCAGCCCCGCGCACGTGAAGGCGGCCTGCGACGCCAGCCTGAAGCGGCTCGGTGTCGACGTTATCGATCTCTACTACCAGCACCGCGTCGATCCTGCGGTCGCGATCGAAGAGACTGTCGGCGCCATGGTCGAGCTCGTGAAAGCCGGCAAGGTGCGCGCGCTGGGGCTCAGCGAAGCGGCGCCAGAGACGATCAGGCGCGCCCACAAGGTCCATCCGATTGCCGCGGTGCAGAGCGAGTATTCGCTTCTCTATCGCAAGGATGCCGAGGAGACGATTGCGACCACGCGCGCGCTCGGCATCTCCTACGTTGCCTACGCGCCGCTCGGCCGCAGCCTGCTCACCGGTTCGGTCCGCCAGGCGTCGGACATTCCCGAGGGTGACGGCCGAGGCCGCCATCCGCGCTTTGCGGCCGACAATCTGGCGCGCAATCTGGCGCTCGCGGCCAATGTCGAGGCGATGGCGCGCGAGAAGGGTGCGACGCCGGGCCAGATCGCGCTCGCCTGGCTGCTGGCCCAGGGCCCGGACATCGTGCCGATACCGGGCACCAAGTAGGCCGACCGGGTCGACGAGAATATCGGCGCCCTCGACGTCGTGCTGTCGGCCGACGACGTGAAGCACCTCTCGGCCGCACTGCCGCCCGGCGCCGCGGCCGGGACGCGCTATGCCGAGGCGCTGATGAAGGGCGTGCATCTGTGAAGGGGAGGGGAGTAATGCGCATTCAACGACGGCAACTGTTCGCCGGTGGCGCCGCCGCGGGCCTGGCTCTGGGTGGCGTGCGGCCGCTCAGCGCCGACACCTTTCCGTCCAAGCAGATCCGCTGGGTCATTCCCTTCGCGCCGGGCGGCAACTACGACGTCACATCGCGCATCGTCGCCGACCCGATGGGCAGGCAACTCGGTCAGAACATCCTGATCGACAACAAGCCAGGCGCCGGCGGCGTGGTCGGTCTCGAGAACGCGGTCGCCGCGCCGGCCGACGGTTATACGATCGTGATGGCGAGCTTTACGGTGGGCTACGTGGCGCCGATCTTCGCGGGCAAGCAGCAGATGTTGCAGGTGCTGGCACCGGTCAGCATCCTGACCACGGCGCCGACCCTGATCGTTACCCGCGCCGACGGACGCTTCCCCGACATCAAGGCACTGATTGCCGAGGTCAGGGCCAAGCCCGGCACCGTGAGCATCGGCCATTCGGGCAACGGCACGACCAATCATGTCTCGATCCTGCGGATGCAGCTCAATGAAGACATCAAATTCAACATCGTGCCCTATCGCGGCTCCGGGCCGGGCATCAACGATTTGCTGGCGGGCAACATCGACTGTTTCGCCGATCAGCTCACCAGCTCGATGCCGCACATCAAGGCGGGCAAGCTCCGGCCGCTGGTCAATTTCGGCCTCGAGAAGATTCCCGACCTGCCCGACGTGCCGACTCTCAAGGAAGCGGGCTTCAAGCCCTTCGAGGGCGGCACGACCGCCGGCGTCTTCGTGCGCAAGGAAACGCCGCCGGAGATCCTCGCCCGCCTCAATGAAGGCGTGGTCGCCGGCCTGAAGGATCCGACCGCCAATCAGCGCCTGCGCGAACTGGGCGCGGTGGTGCGGCCGTCAACTCCGGCCGAGTTCACGGCGGCGCTCAAGGCCGACGAAGACAGCGTCGTGGAACTTCTGCAGAAGGGCCTGCTCAAGCCCGAGTAGGTCGCACCGCTGGGCGCCGAACGTCAGGCGACTTCCTTCATCACCGCCCACAGATCGGCCTTGCGCTCGAAGCCGATGCCCGGCGCATCGGGCAACTTCACGCGGCTGTCCTCGACCGGGCAGTCGTCGGCGAAGCCGCCGAACGGCGCGAACACCTGCGGGTAGGATTCGTTGCCGCCGCATTGCAGGCCGACGGCGATGTTGAGCGCGAACTGGTGGCCGCCGTGCGGCACGCAGCGCCTCGGCGACCAGCCGTTCTGCTTCAGCATGTCCAGCGTGCGCAGGTATTCGACCAGCCCGTAGCTGAGCGCCGGATCGAACTGCAGGATGTCGCGGTCGGGCCTGAGGCCGCCATGGCGAATCAGGTTACGCGCGTCCTGCATGGAGAACAGGTTCTCGCCGGTGGCGAGTGGCGGAGCGTACTGGGTCGCCAGCGCCGCGTGCGCGAGATAGTCGAGCGGATCGAGCGGCTCCTCGTACCAGCGCAGGCCGTAACCCTTGATCGCGTTGCCGAACTCGATCGCGGTCGGCAGATCGAACTTGCCGTTGACGTCGACCGCGAGCTTCTCGCCGGAGTCGACAATCCTGAGCACCGCCTCGATTCGCTTGATGTCGTCGGCCAAGGGCACGCCGCCCACCTTCATCTTCACGCAGGAATAGCCGAGGCCGAGATAGTGCTTCATCTCGTCCTGCAGGCCCTCGAGGTCCTTGCCCGGGTAATAGTAACCGCCCGCGGCATAGACCCAGGCCCGGTCGTCGTGCTGGCCGCCGTTGTAGCGGTCGGCCAGCAGCTTCCACAGCGGCACCCGCTTGGCCTTGGCGACGGCGTCCCACAGCGCCATGTCGAGCACGCCGACCGCGACCGAGCGCTCGCCATGACCGCCCGGCTTCTCGTTGCCCATCATCGCCTTCCAGCACTTGGCCGGATCAAGCAGGCCCTCGTCGTCGAGCAGGGTGTCGGGTTTGGCGTCGCGCAGGCGCGGGAGGAAGCGCTCGCCGAGCAGGCCGTGCTGGGCGTAGCGGCCGTTCGAGTTGAAGCCGTAGCCGATCACCGGCTTGCCCTCGACCGTGAGGTCGGTGATCACGGCCACGACCGAGGCGGTCATCTGGCTGAAGTCGATATAGGCGTTGGCGATGTTCGACCGGATCGGCGAGACGATGTCGCGGATGGCGACGATGCGCATTCCTTGCTCCTGTTAGGCGGCCGCCGGCGGGGACGAGGTCGGGCGGCGCATCTGGCGACTGAGCAGCCACCACGCGATGGCGGCATTTAGCACATTCCAGGCGATGCCGTTGAGGAAGGCGGCACGATACGAGCCCGTCAGGTCGAACAGCACGCCGCCAATCCAGCCGCCCAGCGCCATGCCGACGATGGTCGAGGACACGGTGAGCCCGACCCGGCTCGCCGCCTCGCGCGCCGGGAAGTACTCGCGCACGATGATGGCGTAGGACGGCACGATGCCACCCTGGAACAGGCCGAACAGGGCCGAAGAGACGTAAAGAGAGATGAGCGAGTCGGAGACGAGATAGAAGACCAGCGCCAGGCACTGGAGTGTCGAGCCGATCAGCAGGGTCATGGCGCCACCGACCCTGTCGGCCAGCCAGCCCGAGGCAATGCGGCTCACGATTCCGAAGCCCAGCATCAGCGATAGCATCTCCGCGCCGCGCGCCACGCCGTAGCCGAGGTCGGCGCAGTAGGCGACGATATGGACCTGCGGCATCGACATGGCGACGCAGCAGGAAAGTCCCGCCAGGACGAGCAGCGCCTGCAGGGCGTTGGGCGAGAGCCCGAGGGCGGCGAGCGAGCGATTGCCGACCTGGGCCGCTTGTCCCGCATCGTGATCCGGCGGCCGCCGGCCCAGCGTCAGCGCCAGCGGAATCATCGTGATTAGGCAGAGGGCGGAAAACGAAAGGTACGCGAAACGCCAGCCGTGATCGTGGATCAGGAGCTGGACGATCGGCGGCCAGATCGTGCCGGCAATGTAGTTGCCGGAGGCCGCGATCGCGACGGCGATGCCGCGGCGCTTCTCGAACCAGTGCGAGATGTCGGCGATCAGCGGCGCGAAGGTCGCGGCCGCGCTGAAGCCGACCAGGGCCTGGGCCGCGGCGAACATGACCAGTGACGACGTCGCCGTCGCGAGCGCGAAACCGGCCGCCAGGCCGAACGCGCTCAGTACCGACGTGAAGACGATGCCGCGGCGGTCGACCAGCCGGCCCGCCAGTACGCCGCCGGCGACGAATCCAAGCATGTTCATCGAGTAGGCGAAGGAGATGTCGGCGCGGGTGACGCCAAGATCGGCCTGCACGGCGGGCATGGCCACGGCCAACGCCCACATGCCGATGCCGCCCATCGTGCTGATGATCACGCTGGCGAGGAGGCGGCGCCAGGCATAGCCGCTGTCGATCAGTCTGCTCATGGGGTCACGCGAAGACCTGCCGGCGGCCCTGCCGGATCAGCAGCCACCAGATCATGACGCCGTTCAGCACGTTCCAGGCGAAGGCGTTGATGAAAGAGGCACGGTAGGAGCCGGTGAGATCGACCAGCGCGCCGCCCATCCAGCCGCCGAGCGCCATGCCGACGATGGTCGAGGAGACCGCGATGCCCATGCGCACACCGGCCTCCTTCGGCGGATAGTACTCGCGCACGATCACGCCGTAGGACGGGATGATGCCGCCCTGCACCAGACCGAACAGCGCCGAAAAGAGATAGAGCGCGAGCAGGGTGTCGGAAATCAGGTAGGCGAGCAGCGCGATCGCCTGCAGCGTCGAGCCGAGCAGCAGGGTCTTGATGCCGCCCATGCGGTCGGCAATCCAGCCCGAGGCGACACGGCTCACGATGCCGCAGGCGGTCATGAGCGACAGCATCTCCGCGCCGCGCGCGGTGCTGAATCCCAAATCGGCGCAGTAGGCCACGATGTGGGCCTGCGGCAGCGCCATGGCGACGCAGCAGCCGACGCCCGCGATGCCCAGCCACACCTGCAGGCCGGTCGGCGAAAGCCCCAGCGAGCGCGCAGAATGGAGCGACGTCGTGGGCGCCCCCGCGCTGCCGTGGGTCGGCGCCCGCGGCCGCAACACGAGGCAGCACGGGATCATGCCGGCGAGGCAGATCGCGCCGACCACGAGATAGGCGGTGCGCCAGTCGTGTTGGCGCATCACGACGTCGATCAGCTTGGGCCATAGCGCACCCGCCAGATAGTTGCCGGCGCCGCAGATCGCCATGGCGAGCCCGCGCCGCTTGTCGAACCAGTGCGAGATGTCGGCCATCATCGGCACGAAGCTCGCCGCCGCCCCGATGCCGATCAGGGCGCCCTGAGCCAGGGCGAATACCCAGAGGTTCGGAGCGATCGCGGCCGCGACATAACCCACGACCAGAACCAGGGAAGCGGCCGCCACCGTGAAGAAGGCGCCGCGCAAGTCGATCAGCCGGCCAGCCAGCACCGAACCCAGGCCGAATCCCAGCATGGTCGTGGTGTAGGAGAGCGACACGTCGGCGCGCGTGGCGGCGAAGTCCGCCTGCACGGCGGGCATCACTACCGAGATGCTCCACATGCCGACGCCACCCAGCGTGCTGATCGCCGTGCTGGCGACCAGGCGCCACCAGGCGTAGCGCGACTCGACCGTATGCATGATCCGGTACGACGTCAGCCGCCGGCGACGCCCTGCGTGTTGACGTAGAGGGCGTAGAGCGAATGGCTCGCCGCCATGAACAGCCGGTTGCGGTAGCGGCCGCCGAAGCAGACGTTGGCGCAGCGCTCGGGCAGGTCGATGTGGCCGATCGGCTTGCCGTCCTTGTTGAAGATACGCACGCCGTCTAGTTCGGCGCTGCCCATGCCCCAGCCGCACCACAGATTGCCATGGATGTCGACGCGGAAGCCGTCGGGCGAGCCGCCCGGGCCGGCGTCGATCAGCACCTTGCTCTTGCCGAGCTTCTTGCCGCCGTCCTGGACGTCGAAAGCCACGATCGTGCGGTGCGGTTCGGCGCGCGAGGCCACGACATAGAGCAGCTTCTCGTCGGGTGAGAAGGCAAGCCCGTTGGGCCCCGCCACTTCGTCGGCCATCATGTGCAGCTTGCCCGACGGATCGAGCCGATAGACCGCGGGCTTGTTCTCGCTCTCGGCCTTGTGGCCCTCGTAGTAGCCCAGGATGCCGAACATCGGATCCGTGAACCACACCGATCCATCGGAGCTCACCACGATGTCGTTGGGCGAGTTGAGCTTCTTGCCGTTGTAGCTGTCGGCCAGCACGGTGTGGCTGCCGTCATACTCGCAGCGCACGATGCGTCGTGCGTCGTGCTCGCACCACACCAGCCGGCCCTGGCGGTCGCGCGTGTGGCCGTTGGTGTTGTTGGATGGCTTGCGATAGACGGTGACGTTTCCGGATTCCTCGTCCCAGCGCAGGACGCGGTTGTTTGGAATGTCGCTCCACAGCAGATAGCGGCCGTCGCCGACATAGACCGGCCCTTCCGACCAGCGGCAGCCGGTGTAGAGCCGTTCGACCGAGGCGAGCGGCAGGCGGTACTGGTTGAAGGACGGGTCGAGCACCCGTACCGACGGGTCCGGATAGCGCTCGTTGGGCTGCCACATCTGTCGTTTCCCCCTTCGCTTCTCTTATTCGTCGGGCTTGATATTGCCCGTCCGGATCACCTTACCCCAGACCTCGGAGTCGCGCTTTATGAACGCCACGTACTCCGCGCGCGACAGGTTTGCCGGGTGCAGGCCGTTGTCGTCGTACTTCTTCTTGACGTCCGGCTCGGCCATCACCCTGCGCACCGCGGCAGCCAGCCGCTCGATGATGGGCTCGGGCGTGCCCGGCGGGGCGTCGAGCCCGTACCAGTTCCACGCCTCGTAGCCCTTCACCGCCTCGCCGAGCGACGGCGCGTCGGGCAGCGGCGGCCAGCGATCGGGCGAGGTGACGGCCATGGCGCGTGCCTTGCCCGACTTGATGATGCCGAGCGTGGCGGGGTCGCCGAAATAGGCATCCACCACGCCGGCCGCGAGGTCGTTCAGTGCCGGGCCGGTGCCGCGATAGGGCACGTGGACCATTTTCAGCCCCGACATCTGGGTGAAAAGTTCGCCCGCCAGATGCTGGCTGGTGCCGATGCCGCCCGACGCCCAGCGGATCTCGGTCTTCTTCGCCAAATCCATGAACTCGGGCAGCGTCCTGGCCGGCAGGTCGTTCTTCACCGCCAGGATCAGCGGCATGCGCACCAGCCGCGTGATGTGCGCGAACTTCATCGGATCGAACGGCAGCTTGTCGCCGCGCAGGTGCGGACCCGCACTCATCGAGCTGACGCCGGTGACCGCGAGCGTGTAGCCGTCGGGTGCCGACTGCGCCATTGCGGTGACGCCGATCAGGCCGCCGGCTCCACCCTTGTTCTCGATCACGATCGGCTGGCCGAGTTCCTTCGACAGCGGCTCCATCAGAAGGCGCGCCGTCAGGTCGACGCCGCCCCCGGGCGGGAAGGGCACGATGATCTTTACGGGCCGGTCGGGATATTTGGTCTGAGCCTGTGCGGAAGCAGCAACGGCAGGCAGCGCCAAAGCGCCGGCAAGAGCGGTACGACGGCGGATCATTGCAGGGTCACCTTTCGGAAGACATCGACGAAGCGCTCGACGTCCTGTTCGTCGTTGTAGACATGCGGGCTGATCCGCAGCCGGCCGAGCCGCGGCGCGGCGTGTACGTTCTCCGCCGCCAGCCGCTTGGGCAGGTCGGTGGGCATGCCGTTGGGGAAAGCAGCACAGATGATGTGCGGAGCCCGCAGCCTGGGATCGAGCAACCGCACGCCAAGATTGCCCAGCCCGTCGGCCAGCTTGCCGGTAAGCATCGACAGGCGCTCGACGATCGCGTCGTTGCCCCAGCCCGCCATCATCTCCATGCCGATCGACGCCATCTCGAGCGAGATGAAGTGATCGCGCTCGCCCATGTCGTAGCGTCGCGCATCCTCGCGATAGGAGGTGTCGCGAAAATAGATCGTGTCCTCGGCCGAAACCGCCTTGCGCGCCGCCGCGGTCTGCTCGAGCGGTACGCCGTTCTGCCAGCGCTTGGCGACATACATGAAGGCCCGGCCGTAGGGTCCGAGCACCCACTTGTAGGTCGGGAAGATCAGGAAGTCCGGATCGAGCGTCTTGACGTCAATGTGGCGTACGCCGGCATCGTGCGTGGCGTCGACCAGCAAAGCCGCGCCCTGCTTCTTCGTGGCTGCGGCGATGCGCGACATGTCGAGCGCGCCGCCGTCCGACCAGTGCACCGAGGAGATCGAGACCACGGCGAGCGGGGCCGCCCCCTTGCGCTCGATCGCCTCGAGCACGGCGGACGTCCAGTCGCCGTCGGTCGGTTGCGTGACGGTATCGACCGCAAAGCCGCCCGCTTCCGACCGGCTGACCCATTCCAGCACCGGCGAGGTGTGATCATTTTGGAGCACGATCACCCGGCTGCCGCGCGCTACCGGCAGCACCTTGCCCGCTGTCGAGACGCCGTAGCCGACCGACGATACCAGGGCCACGTCGTCGGAAGAGGCGCCGATCAGGGCGGCGGCGGCCTTTCGGGCGCGCTCGTACTGCGCCTGGAAAAAGGCGCCATCGAGCTTCCACGGCTGGCCCTTGCGGCCGACTGCGGCCCGCCCCGCCTCCTGGACCGCGATCGGCAGCGGGCTCCAGGCGGCGGCATTGAAGAAGCAGACATCGCGCGGGATATCGAACAGGGCTCTCTGACTGGGCAGCATCGTGAACTCCTTGGGTGAGCCAGCCTAGCACGCGGGAACGCCTAGTTTTCCTGAACCTTTGCATGAGATCGGCTCGCGGCGCCGATTACCTGTCATGTCATTGAGAGGCAGATGGAGCGAGCCGATGTTCGGGGCACACGAAAGGAGACGGCCATGAGCTTCGAACCCCGCAACGACGCGTTCACTTCGGCGCCGTCGCTCGCCGCACCTCTCGGCATGATCCTGCCGCGCCCGCGACTGCTGCAGCGGCTGGCCCTCACCGTGGCGTTGTGGCGCGAGCGTACCGCGCAGCGCCGCAGCCTGGCGCAGATGGATGCCCGCAGCCTGCGCGATGCCGGTATCTCGCCCGCGGCGGCAGCGTACGAGTCCGGAAAGTCGTTCTGGCAGCCGATGGGCGGCCTGCGTTAGGCCACCTGCCGGCCACAGAATCGTCGCAACGGCAGGTCCTCCTCGGTCCCTAGAATCATGGACCGGGGAACGCTGAAGCGCGACCCGGTCGCACGTGGTCGCTACCTGTGGGGTCGATCACGACAACGCGCGGCTCAGGAGCCTCGATGAGACCCCCCGACCTCGACCGGACGTATGCGCTGTTCCTCGATCTGGACGGCACCCTGCTGGAGATCGCCGCGACGCCCGATGCCGTCGTGGTAGCCCCGCAACTCGCGGAGTTGCTGGTGGCGCTGGACGATGCGCTGGGCGGCGCCATCGCGATCGTGAGCGGGCGGCCGATCTCCGAGATCGACCGGCTGCTCGATCCCTATCGCGGCAGTGCCGCCGGCGAGCATGGCGCGGTCATCCGCTACGGCGACGGCAACATCGAAGGCCTGCCGAGCGACGTTTCCGTTCCCTCGCTATGGCGCGAGTCCCTGGCGGCGGCGGCGGATCTTCTTCCGGGCGTGCTGGTCGAGAGCAAGCCGCATGGCGTGACCGTGCACTATCGGCTGGCCCCAGAGCTCGGCGCCAATGTGTGGCGGCTCACCCGCGCGCTGGTGCCTGGCGACCACCCGCGCTTTCGCCTGCTGCCGGCCCGCGAGGCGGTCGAAATCGGCCTCACGGCAGCGTCCAAGGGCGACGCAGTCGAGCGCCTGTTCAAGCAGCCGGCCTTCTGCCGCCGCCGCCCGATCTTTATTGGCGACGACGTCACCGACGAAGCCGGCATGCGTGCTGCCCGCGATCTCGGCGGAGTTGGACTGCGCGTGGCCCAGTCGTTCGGCGGCGATCCGGCCCAGGTGCGCGCCTGGCTGCTGCAAGGCCTGGAGCGCATGGGTGGGCGTCTGGTGCGGCAGCGCCCGTCCGGAACGGACCCGCAGGCGACGCCCGGGGCGACGTCATGAGCAGCCTCGATCTCGGTGTAATCGGCAACTGTGCGATCGCCGGTCTGATCGACCGCAACGGCCGTCATGTCTGGCACGGCATCGGCCGGCTCGACGGCGATCCGGTGTTCAACGCCCTGCTGGGCGGCGACCGGCCCGACCGCGGTTTCATGGAAACGGCGCTGACCGACCTGCGCGACAGCCGCCAGCGCTACCTGCCCAATACCGCGGTGCTCGAGACTGTCCTGCAGAGCGCGAACGGATCGATGCGCGCCATCGACCTCGCCCCGCGTTTCCGCCGCTATGGCCGGATGTTCCGTCCGCCGTTGCTGGTGCGACGTCTCGAACCCCTGGCCGGCCGGCCGCGGGTGACGATCCGCATGCGGCCGACCTTCGACTACGGCGCGACCACGCCCGTCGTCACAAGCGGCAGCAATCACATCCGGTACGTCGCCGATTCAAACGTGCTGCGGCTCACGACGGACGCCTCGATCACCCGCATCCTGCACGAGACCGAGTTCGCCCTCGACCGGCCCCTCACGCTGATCATCGGTGTCGACGAGAGCGTGACCGAGGCTCCCGATTCGCTCGGCCGCTCCTTTCTCACCGAGACCGAGGATTACTGGCAGGGCTGGGTGCGCGACCTGAACATCCCGTTCGACTGGCAGGTCGCGGTGATTCGCGCAGCCATCACCCTGAAACTGTGCAGCTTCGAGGACACCGGCGCTGTGCTGGCTGCCCTGACCACTTCGGTGCCGGAGGCGGCGGCAACGCCGCGTACCTGGGACTACCGGTTCTCCTGGCTGCGCGATGCCTTCTTCACCGTGACGGCGCTCAACCGACTGTCGGCGACGCGCACCATGGAGATGTTCGTCCGCTTCATCGTCGACATCGTCGAACGCGGCAGCCTGCAGGGCGAGATCGACCGCATTCCGCCGCTGTTCCCGATCGCGCCGGGGGCGGATACCACCGAGCGGATCGTGGCATCCCTGCCGGGCTATCGCGGCCAGGGCCCGGTGCGCATCGGCAACGCCGCCGTCGAGCAGTGCCAGAACGACGCTTACGGTTCGATGGTCATGACCGCGGCCCAGATGTTCTGGGACGAGCGGCTGCCGCGGCAAGGCAACGTCGAGCTCTATCGTCAGCTCTGCGACGTCGGCAGGGAAGCCCATCGCGCCGCCCTGCTGCCGGATGCCGGCCTCTGGGAATATCGCGAGCGGCTCGAAGTGCACACTTTTTCCTCCGCAATGTGCTGGGCCGCCCAGCGCAGCCTCGGCATGATCGCGCGCCGCGTCGGCCTCGATGCAGAATCGCGCGAGTGGCTGGCGCAGGCAGGCACGCTTCGGCAGGAACTGTTGCGCCGCGCCACGGTTTCCGGCGGCTGGCTTTCGGGCGTGCTCGACCGCGAGATGGCCGATGCCTCCAGCCTGGTGCTGCCCGAGATCGGACTGCTGCGCTCGAGTGACGCCCGGTTCGCTGCGACCCTCGACGTCGTCGGCGAGCGGCTGGTGCGCAACGGCTTCGTGATGCGCTATATCGAGGCCGACGATTTTGGGAAGCCTTCGAACGCCTTCCTGCTCTGCACCTTCTGGTACATCGATGCGCTGGCGAGCGTCGGCCGCCGCGAGGAAGCGCTCGAACTGTTCAACAACGTGCTCGCCCGGCGCAATCACGTCGGTCTGTTGTCGGAGGACCTCGATCCCGCCAGCGGCGAGTTGTGGGGCAACTTTCCGCAGACCTACTCGCAGGTCGGGCTGATCCTGTCGGCCATGCGACTGTCGCGCAGTTGGGAGGAGGGCCTATGGCACGCCTCGTAATCGTCTCCAATCGCGTTCCGATTCCCAAGACTCGCGGTGCCGCGGCAGGCGGGCTGGCGATCGCCCTGCGCGATTTCGCGACCGCAGGCACGCTCTGGTTCGGTTGGAGTGGCCGGCTCACACCCGAGCCGTCGGCGCAACCCGCCATCGTCGAGGCGCGTGGAGTCAGCTACGGCACCATCGACCTGACGCAGGAAGCCTATCGCGGCTTCTATGTGGGCTTCTCGAACGGCGTGTTGTGGCCGCTGCTGCATTTCCGTCTCGGCCTGATGAATTTCCGCCGCGAGGACTACGCTGGCTATCTCGCGGTCAATGGCGCGTTTGCCGACGGGATGATGCAGATGCTCACGGACGACGACATGGTCTGGGTGCACGATTATCACCTGATCCCGCTCGCCCGCCTGCTGCGCAGTCGCGGCTTCCGCGGGCCGATCGGCTTTTTCCTGCACGTGCCCTTCGTGCCGCATTCGGTGCTCGATGCCATGCCGGTCGGGCGCGAACTGGTCTCCGACCTCTGTGCCTACGATGTCGTGGGCTTCCAGGCCGACGAGCATCTGCGCGATTTCCGCGACTGCGCGCACCGCATGCTGGGGGCCACGCTCGACGGCGAAAGTGTGAGGGTGAATGGCCGCGCGGTGCGGGCTTTCGTCAATCCGATCGGCATCGATGCCGATGCCTTTTCCCAGACCGCCGAACGTGCGGCGAGCGACAAGGTCGTGCACCGCGTCGCCGGCAGTCTCGCCGGGCGGGCACTGGCGATCGGCGTCGACCGCATGGACTACTCCAAGGGCCTGCCCAACCGGTTCGAGGCCTACGCGCGCCTGCTTGAGCGTCATCCCGAGCATCGGCGCAAGGTGCACTTCCTGCAGATCTGCCCGCGCTCGCGCGAGGAGGTCGACGAATATCGCCGCCTGCGCGGCGAACTCGACCGGCTGACCGGACGCATCAACGGCCGCTTTTCGGAGTTCGACTGGACGCCGATCCGCTACTCGACCCGGCCGGCGCCGCGCGAGACCCTGGCCGGCCTGTATCGGATCGGCCGGATCGGCGTCGTCACGCCGTTGCGCGACGGCATGAACCTGGTCGCCAAGGAGTTCATCGCCGCCCAGCCGGCCGACGATCCGGGCATGCTCGTCCTGTCGCGCTTCGCCGGCGCGGCCGACGATCTCACCGAAGCCCTGATCGTCAATCCGTTCGACCCCGATGCGATCGCCGACGCCATGCATCTTGCCCTGGTCATGCCGCTTGCCGAGCGTAAGCAACGCCACGCCGTCCTCCGGGAAAAGGTTCGACGCGCAACCGCGCAGGCTTATTGCATGCGTTTCATCAGCGCCCTGGCGGCATCGCGCGCCCAGCCGCGCTCAGCGGCTTAAGTTACCAGCCGCGCTCAGCGGCCTGAACATCGCGGCCGCGGAAATCACCATAGCGTCTTGGCGGCGCGTTCCGGCCAGTCACGGTCGTAGGGTTCGCCGCCGACCTTGTCGTCGCTCAGTGCCGCCAAAATTTGACCGGCGCTCGGCAGTTCCGCGGGCTTGCGATGGTGCACGGGGTTCCAGAGTTCGGAACGCACCAGGGCGCGCGCGCATTGGAAGTAGACCGAGTCCACCGCAATCACCGTCACCGACCGCGGCGCCTTGTCGTCGACGGCAAACGAGTCGAGCAAGGCAGGCTCGACGCTGATGTGCGCCCGACCGTTGACCCTGAGCGTGTTGCCGATGCCGGGGATCAGGAACAGCAGCGCCACCCTCGGGTCGCGCACGATGTTGCGCAGCGAATCGATCCGGTTGTTGCCGCGCCGGTCGGGCAACATAAGCGTCTGTTCGTCGTGCACGCGGACGAATCCCGGCCTGTCGCCGCGCGGCGAGCAGTCGAGGCCCTCGGGGCCGGAAGTCGCGAGCGACACGAACGGCGAGGCCTCTATGTAGCGTCGGTAGTGCGGCGTGATGCGTCCCACCTCCTTGACGGTCGCGGCAGCCACGGGATGGCCATAGAGGGCTTCGAGGTCGGCGACGCTTCTGACGATGGCGGACATGGCCCGCTCCCGGGGATGGGCAAGGTGGCGCGCAACCTGTTCCAACCCGTCCGGCGAATCAAGCCGTGAGACGGGCGTGCAGCAACCGCTTCAGGAGTTCGAGCACGGCCACCAGGCCAAGGCAGCCACCGGCCGCGATGGCGAGGTCGTGGAGGTGGAAATCGCCGAACTGAAACAGATCGCGCGCCGGCCCCCACTGCGTCGCGACGGTCAGGATCGCTGCGGCGACGCCAAATACCGCCAGCAGGGCGCGATTGGAGCCGCGGTGGCGTCCAGCGAGGGCGAAGCCGAACGAACGGTTCACCACGACCAGCGCCAGGTTGGCCATCACCAGTGCCACGAAGACCAGCGTCCGGGCCTCGTCGGCCGGCAGATTGCGATGCAGCGCCGTGACATAGAGCCCGCCCAGCATCGCCAGGACGAGGCTGCCCTGCAGCAGGCTCCACAGCGCGACCGCGGGCGAAAGGATTTGCGCGTCGGGCCTGCGCGGTGGGCGGCGCATCAGGTCGGCTTCCTCTTCCTCCGCCTCGAACACGATCGAACAGACCGGGTCGATCACCATCTCGAGAAAGGCGATGTGGATGGGCGACAGCAACAGCGGCAGGCCGGCGAGCAGGGGCAGCAGGGCGAGGCCCGCGATCGGCACATGCACCGCCAGGATGTAGCTCATTGCCTTGCGTAGATTGTCGTAGATGCGCCGGCCGGCACGCAGCGTGCGCAGGATCGATCCGAAATCGTCGTCGAGCAGCACGATCGACGCGGCCTCGCGCGCCACGTCGGTGCCGCGGCCGCCCATCGCGATGCCGATGTCGGCGGCTTTCAGAGCGGGCGCGTCGTTGACCCCGTCACCGGTCATGGCGACGACCTCGCCGTGCGATTTCAGGGCCCGCACCAGGCGCAGCTTCTGCTCCGGCTGGATGCGGGCGAAGACGTCGATATTGCGTACTGCGGCCGCAAACTGGCTGTCGCCCATCGCCGCCAGACCGCTGCCGGTGATCGGCTCATGCACCGGCAAGCCCGCCTGGCGCGCAATCGCCTGGGCGGTCTGCGGGTGATCGCCGGTGATCATCACCACGCGCACGCCCGCCGTGGCGCATTCGGCGATCGCGCGTGGCACCTCGGCGCGCAGCGGATCGGCCAGGCCGACCAGGCCGAGGAAACGGAAGGCGTAGCCGTGCGGCGTGTCCGGAAAGTCCGCCCCCTCGTGCCGGGCTTCCGCCACGCCCAGCACGCGCATGCCCTGCCGTGCCATGTCGGCTGCTGCGCTCAGCACCTCATGCCGCTCGCGATCGTCCAGCCGACAAAGGCCGGCCATGGCTTCGGGCGCTCCCTTGGCGGCGACCGTGCCGTCGGACCAGACCTGGGTGACGGCGAGCAGGTCGGGACGCAGCGCATGAACCTTCGTTGGAGACCGGGCGGGGCCAGCACTGCCGCCCGCGGCCGCGGCGCGGGCGGTGTGGAAGGCACGGTCCATCGGATCGAAGGCGTCGACCGGGCTCGCCTGTGCGCCGCGCTCGATCAGGACGGCGCGCGCCGCCGCATCGTCCGGCCGGAAGGCGACCAGGCTCATGCGGTTCTCGGTCAGGGTGCCGGTCTTGTCGGTGCACAGCACCGTCGCCGCGCCGAGGCTTTCGATCGCCGAGGCTCTTCGGGTCAGCACGCGATTGCGCGACAGCCGCCACGCACCCATCACCATGAACACCGCGAGCACCAGCGGGAATTCCTCGGGCAGCATCGACATGCCGAGCGCGATGCCGGCCAGTGCCGCTTCGACCCAGCTGCCGCGCCACAGCCCGTACAGCAGGACGGTCAGCAGGCAGCAGGCGAGTCCGACACCCCCAACAAGGCGGACCAGCCGCCTGGTCTGGCGCTGCAGCACCGGCGCGGCGTGTTCGATCTCGCCCAGGGACTGGCCGATCCGGCCGATGCGGCTCAGCGCGCCGGTCGCCTGCGTTTCGGCCACGCCCTGGCCGCGCACGACAAGGGTTGCCGACAGTACCGGATCTCCGGCCTGGCGCGAGATCGGCAGGGACTCGCCGGTGACCAGCGATTCGTCGAGCTTGAGATCGTGCGAGACGATCAACTGGCCGTCGGCCGGAACGCGGTCGCCTTCCGACAGGATCACGATGTCGCCGCGCACCACCTCTCGGCCGGGAATGCGCTGGCGCGTGCCGTCACGGATCACCAGCGCGCGCGGGCTGGTGAGGTCGCGCAGCGCCTCGAGCACGCGTTCGCTTCGGATTTCCTGCACGACCGCGATCGCCACCGAGGCCGAGGCAAAGACCAGCAAGGCCACCGCTTCGGTCGATTGGCCCAACACGAGATAAGCGATGCCGGCGGCCAGCAGCAGGCCGAACATCGGCTCGCGTACGACGTCGAAGGCGATGCGCAGCAGGGAGCGCGCATTGGCTTGCGGCAGCTCGTTGGGGCCTTCCGCGGCCAGCCGAGCGGCGGCTTCAGCTTGGCTCAGACCTCGCTCGGACGACATCGGATATAGCCTCCGATGAAAAATGCAGGACGAGCCGTGCGCCGTCCTTGCGCCAGATCAAGACCAGCTGAGCGGCGAGTTGCCCAGCGGTTCGGCGGGGCGCGCGTAGTAGGGCGGCGTCTCGCTCAGGCCGAAAGCGGGTTTGAGATGCCGCAACCGGCCGAGCGGGCCGGTGCTTTCCATCAGAATGCCGGCCAGTTCGGCGTCGGTCAGTTCCTTGGCACCCTTGGCCGCCTCGACAGTGCCGAGGCCGGCCAGCCAGTGCGCCACCTGCACCAGCGAGACGCGCACGTGCCACGACCCGCCGCGTTCGATGCGGCGAGCCAGGCCGGCCATGGCGCCCAGCGCGGCGAGGTAGCCGCAGATGTAGTCGAGCGCCTGGACCGGCAGGTTGCGCGGCTGGGCGAGTGTGCCCTGCGTGGCCGAGAGCCCGGTGACATTTTGAACAATCGAATCGAAGCCGCGCCGGCCCGACCACGGCCCGTCATGGCCGTAGGCGCAGACGCTGACGCAGACGATGCCGGGCTTCAGCGCCGCGACCTGCTCGGGCGCAAAGCCGTGGCGCGCGATCGCGCCGGGCCGGTAGCCCTGCGTGAAGATGTCGGCGTCGCGCAGCAGCGCCTTCATGGTGTCGACGTCGGAGGCCTTGCCGAGGTCGAGCCAGGCACAGCGCTTGCCGTGGCCCGTGTCCATCAGCAGCTCGGCCTGATAGGGCAGGTGGGGCGATGCGACGTGCAGCACGTCGGCGCCGTTCTCGGCCAGGACCCGGCCGCTGGTCGGCCCGGCGAGCACGCGCGTCAGGTCGAACACGCGCAGACCGGACAGCGGCCGCTCACCTTTCGGCAGGGGCAGCGCCGGCGCGTCGCCGATCTGTACGATGTCGATCAACGGCAGGCGTGCCACCGCCTGGCCGTGCGGATGCGCGTTCCATTCGTCGCGGCTGCGGGTCACGCCGCCGACGCAGCCGCCCTTGTTGATCGCTTCCTCGATGTCGAGGGCGTCCCATTTGGCGACGGCGGCGGCGAGCGCGTCCTTCGTCGCTTCCTTGGCACCCGCGATGCGCAGCGCGCCGTCGCGGTGATGCGGATGGTTGGTGTGGATGAACATGTGCCGGCCGTCGCGCGTCGGGTAGTGGCCGGTCAGCGGATCCCACGACACCGGGCGCTCGCCGTTGCACAGCACGTAGGTGTTCGACTTGAGCGACGCTGCTGCGGTGTGGCGATCGACCGTCACTTCCTGGGGCTTGCCGCCGCGCAGCCGCCAGAGATCCGACGCGGCCAGACCGATGGCGCCCAGCGCCGCGGCACCCGCCTCGGCGATGCGCCACGGCGAGACGAACACCGGATCGCCGCCGCCGGTGATCGACAGTCGATCGTCGGCGCGCTTCTCGCGGCCGAGCTGGTTCAGGATCGAGTAGGCAAGGTCGCTCACGTATCGCTCCCTGGGTCGCTCACTTGCCGTTCATGATGTCGCTCAGCAGCTTCATCAGCACGTCGGGGCAGGTGATGTGCGGATTGTGGCTGGCGTCGATCTCGTAGTACTTCCAGCCGGCTTCGGTCTTGGCACGCTCGCCGAACTGGCGGAACACATCGCCCGGTCCGTTCTTCAGCGCATAGATGTAGTGGCGCGGCGGCGGCGGCTCCCGGGACTCGAGCTTGATCTTCTGCTCGAAGGTCCTGATCGGCTGCTTGCGGCGGCGCGGACTGGCCCACGCGGCGTCCTCCGGCGACGTATCCGGCGGCATCGGGTTGATCGGCAACTGCCAGCCGTCGCCGTCCTTGGCGGCACCCGCCCGCATGTTGCCCTCGGCCTTGGGGCCCACCAGATCGAACAGGCTCTGGCCGTCCTTGGGGGCGAAGGCGTCGATATAGACCACGCGGGCAATCCGGCCGCGCGCCTTGTCGGCCACGCCGGTCGCGACCATGCCGCCATAGGAATGGCCCAGCAGGACGACGTCCTTCAGGTCCTCGAATTCGAGGACGTTCAGCACGTCCTGGACGTGAGTGGAGAGGTCGACTTCGGGCCGCGACAGATGGCAGCGCTCGCCGAGACCCGTGTAGGTCGGGGAATAGAAGGTGTGGCCTGCTGCCGCGAGCAGGGGCCGCATTTTCTTCCAGGCCCATGCCGCCGACCATGCGCCGTGCGCCAAGACGATATTCGCCATGTCTTCCCCCTGGTAACTGGCGGGGATGAGACCCAAGTGCTACTACGAAGCACTCGCAATGCCTGACTCGTCCCCGCTGTCTTTGGCTACCTTAGCACTCGGCAAAGCCGCCGTGGGTTTTCGAGGTCACATTGTTGCAGTCGATATGAATTTGGAGGGTGCTGGCCTGTCGGGCGCCGAACTGGAGCGCCGTCTGATCGAACTTGGCTTCGTCGAGGGCGCCCCGGTCGAGGTTCTTCACCAGGGTCTGTTCGGCGGCGATCCGATTGCGGTTCGAGTCGCGGGGACGACGGTGGCAATGCGCCGTCGCGAGGCCATGGCGGTCAGCGTCAGTCCGGAAACCAGCCAGGAAAGACGACCGTGACGATGAGCACTGCCTCGGCGCCCGGACTGATTGCGGTCACGGTCGCGCTGGTCGGCAATCCCAACTGCGGCAAGACCGCCCTGTTCAATGCCCTGACCGGCAGCAAGCAGAAGGTCGCCAACTATCCCGGCGTCACGGT
>CAYZQZ010000026.1:0-19492 GCA_964480235.1 uncultured Reyranella sp.
GCCAGACCGCCTGCCTGGAGTGGAACGACCTCGACCAGTCGATCGGCTCCTTCGAAGGCAGCTACAACAATCCGACCGACCTGACGCCGGCCTCGTTCACGGTGATGCGTTTCGCCGAGTACGAGAACGGCGACAATCTCGAGTGGCTGATCCGCAAGGACGGCTGCATGCATTGCGACGATCCGGGGTGCCTGAAGGCCTGCCCGTCGCCGGGCGCGATCGTGCAGTACACCAACGGCATCGTCGACTTCGTGTCGGCGAACTGCATCGGCTGCGGCTACTGCGTGAAGGGTTGTCCCTTCAATATCCCGCGCATCTCCAAGACCGACGCAAAGGCCTACAAGTGCACGCTCTGCTCCGACCGCGTCGTGGTCGGCCAGGCGCCGGCTTGTGCCAAGGCCTGCCCGACGCAGGCGATCGTCTTCGGGACCAAGGACGACATGAAGGCCCATGCCGCCAAGCGCATCACCGACCTGAAGTCGCGCGGCTTCAACAATGCAGGTCTCTACGATCCGCCGGGCGTTGGCGGCACGCACGTCATGTACGTGCTGAACCACAACGACAAGCCGTCCCTCTACTCCGGTCTGCCGGACAATCCGCATATCAGCCCGCTGGTCGGCGTGTGGAAGGGCGTGATGAAGCCGCTGTCTCTGGCCGCAATCGCCTTCGCCGGCGTGTTCGGCCTGATGCACTACGTCACCAAGGGGCCCAACCGGGTCAGTGAGCATGACGAGGAAGAGGCGACCAAGCTCGAAAAGACCAAGGGGGCGTAACGGTGGAAGCCAAGCCAGTCAGCCGCTACACCACAGCCGCCCGCATCAATCACTGGATCACCGCCGTCTCGCTGGTGCTGCTGGCGCTGAGCGGTCTGGCGCTGTTTCATCCCTCGCTCTACTTCCTCACCGCCTTGTTCGGTGGCGGCCAGATGACCCGCGTCCTCCATCCCTGGATCGGGGTGGTGCTGGCTATCAGCTTCCTCGGCCTCTTCATCCGCTTCTTCACGCTCAATTTCTGGAAGCGGGAAGACACGGTGTGGATGAAGAACATCGGCAAGGTGATCAACGCCAAGGACGAGGAGCTGCCCGAACTCGGCAAGTACAATGCCGGCCAGAAGCTCGTCTTCTGGGGCCAGTCACTCCTGATCGTCGTGCTGTTTTGCAGCGGCATCGTGCTGTGGGACTTCTACTTCGCTGAGTACACCACCATCGAGCAGAAGCGCTGGTCCGCCGTGGCGCATGCGCTGGCCGCGGTCGCCGCGATCCTGATCTGGATCGTGCACGTCTATGCCGTCATCTGGGTCAAGGGCACGCTGCGCGCCATGACCCGGGGCTCGGTCAGCGGCGGCTGGGCGTGGAAGCATCACCGCAAGTGGTTCCGCCAGGAAGTCGGCAAGCCCTGAGCAGCGGCGGTTCCGCTCTTCCCCCGTCAGGCTATGGCGAAAATACGCTGGGCGAGATCGCCGAGAGCGATCGCGTCCGGCCGCCCGATCTTTCGACCGTCTTCGTGCGCCGTGCCGCGCGGCTGCGCGAACTGGCGCCCGGCCATGAGCCGGAAGCCTTCCTGCGCATGGTGGCGGCGCTTGTCGACGCCCAGCAGGTTGCGCTCGAGGGCCTGCCGCCCGGCGTCCTGCCGGGCCCGGCCCAGCTTGCCAAGACAAAGAAGGCCGGTCGCGCGCCGGTCGATCCGGCGAGCTGGTCGCGCGATGCCAGCTGGCTGGCCGCACTCGACCGCCTGCTGACGGCGGTCGACGAAGCGGCATTGCCCGAGCCTGCCCGCCAGGCACGCGATGCGCTCGGCAAGACCCTCCCCGACGATCTCGAGGCAATGGCCGACCGGTTCCTGAGCGGAGAGATCCTGCCGGCCGAGGCCGCGGGCTCGGTGTTCGTCGCGGCAGCCCTTCAGGTCGCTTGGACCCGGATGGCCGCGCTGATCGACAAGGAAGACCTGCAGGGCGACCGGCCCGAGACCGGCGAGTGTCCGGCCTGCGGTTCGCCCGCCCTGGCCGGACTGGTGTCGCCGGGCGGCACCAAGTTCGGCCACCGTCACCTCCATTGCTCGCTCTGCGCCACCTCGTGGCGTTACGTTCGGTCGCGCTGTGTGCATTGCGGCTCGACGGACAAGATTTCCTATCGCCAGCTCGCCGGCACGTCCTTCCTGCGCGCCGAATGCTGCGAGGCCTGCCACGGCTATTCCAAGGTCTTCTTTCTCGAGGCTGCCAAGCCGTTGGAGCCGCTGGCTGACGATCTGGCCTCGCTCGGGCTCGACCTGCTGGTCGGTGAGGAGGGGTTCGCGCGCGTCGCCAATCCCTTCCTGCTGGGCGTGCAGGAGCCTGCAGACGGCTAGGCTTGTCCGATGTCGTGGATCGGCAGACTCTTTTCGCGCCCGGCATCGACCGAACAACGACTCGCCGAGGCGCTGGCGGCGTGGAACTCGGGCGAAGCGGGCGTCGCGCTCGATCTCTGGGCGCCGCTCGCCCACGAGGGCAATGCCCGCGCCCAGAGCAACATGGGGGCGGCCTTTCTCGAAGGCCGTGGTGTCGAACGCGACCTCGAAAAGGCCGTGCTCTGGCTGCGCCGCGCGGCGGACCAGGGCGATATCGGCGGCGAGCGCAATCTCGCACTCTGCTACTTCGAAGGCTGGGGCGTGCCGCAGGATCATGTCGAAGCGGCGATCTGGTACGAGCGCGCCGCCCGCCAGGGCGATGCCGACGCACAGGATACGCTCTCCTGGATGAAGCTGGTCGGCGGCGGCTGCCCTCAGGACTATCCCGGCGCGCTCGCATGGGCTGAGAAGGTCGCGGCACAGGGACGGGTCGGCGCCATGGCGCGCCTGGGGGACATGCACCACAACGCCCTCGGCACCGGGCGCAATGCCGACCGGGCCGCCCAATGGTGGGGCAAGGCGGCGCGGCTCGGCCATCCGGAGGCGCAGGCCATGCTGGGCGCGGCCTATTTGTCAGGCCAGGGCGTGCCACGCGATCCGGTCGAGGCCTTGCATTGGCTGTTGCGCGCCGAACTGGGCGGGGCTGGCGAACTGGCGGCCGGCTTCCTGCGCGAGGCCCGTGCGCACACGAAGCCATCGCAGCGCGCCGAAGCCCAGCGCCGCGCCGAGGAGCCGTTGTCGTGATAGGGTTGCCACAAGATGCTCAGCGCCGCCGATAGTTTCATTGCCCGCCTGCAGGCCGATTGCACGCAGGCCGAGACCAACGAACGGTCGGTGCGTGCCAATGTCGATGCCCAAATCAAGGCGGCCGAACGCGCACGCGTCTTCGCCTGGCGCCGGCTCAATGCGCTGTCGGACATGGCGCGCGCCGCCGCCAACGAGCCAGAGCGCGAGGCCTCGGTCGAACGGCAACTGGTGGCGCTGTTCCGCGAGATCGGCTGGGTCGAGACCGGCCTGGCCGAGCTGGGCGAAGGCGGACAATCGCTGGTCGCGGCCCTGCGGCCGATCGCCGAGGCGCTGCACGACCATATCCATCCGGCCGCCACCGAGGAGGGCAGGGATCCGCCGCCGCGGCCCGCCGATCCGATCGACGCCTTCCGCGCCTTCGAGGCCTGGTACGAGCAGGAGCGCGGGCAACCGTTCCTGCAGGTCTACGAGCGCTACGTACCCCCCACGCCAGTTGTCGAGTTCTAGCGGCGGCCGCACCCGTGAAGACAGACTTCGAGCAGTGGCTCGCCGCGCAGTTTGCCGATACCGGCGCCTTCACGATCTTCATCGTCCTGGTGCGGATTTCCGGCGAGCAGATCGCTGCAGTGAAGTCGACCTACGCGCAGATGATCGGCGCCGACATGAGCTGGCGGGAGATGGCCGGGCTGCTCGATGGCGCGCGCACCCCGTGGGATGCCGTTGCCTTCATCGTCGGCCTCGGCGCCGGCGGTCCGCTGATCGATTCCGTGGCGCGCGCCAAGCTCAAGGACATCGAGACGTCGGTGACGGCCGATCCGCTGGCGCTCAATCGAGGCATGTTCTTCGACCGCAAGGGCCGCCACCTGCAGGTCGACGAAGTCGCCAGGCCCCACTAGCCGCCGAGTTCGGCGGCCATTCGCTTCAGCAGCGCGGCGTCGGGCAGGGGGCCGCTGCCTGCAGCCGCGTTGTCGCGCATGTGTTCGGGGCGGCTGGTGCCGGGAATGACGCAGGTCACGGCCGGATTCGCCAGCACGAATTTCAGCAGGATCTGCGCCCAGCTCGTGCAGCCGATCTCGCCGGCCCAGTCCGGCAGCTTCCGGCTGGAAAGCCGGCGCAGCAAGCCGCCGCCGCCGAACGGCATGTTGACGATCACCGCGGCGCCCTTGTCGCGCGCCGTCGGCATCAGGCGGCGTTCGGCGGCGCGGTCGTCGAGGGCGTAGTTGATCTGCACGAAATCGAACGTCTCGCGCTGCAGGACGGCGATCAGCGAGTCGTGCGCGCTCTCGGTGTAGTGGGTGATTCCGATATAGCGAAAGCGGCCGTCCTTCTTCCAGGCACGCAGCGTCGGCAGATGGGTCTGCCAGTCGAGCAGATTGTGGATCTGCATGAGGTCGAGCGGGGTGGCGCGCAGCAGCTTCATCGATTGCTGCATCTGCGCGATGCCCTGCTCCTTGCCGGAAGTCCAGACCTTGGTGGCGATGAAGGCGTTCGCGCGGCCATTCGAGTCGGCCAGCAGGTCGCCGACCACGCCCTCGGCCCGGCCGTACATCGGCGAGCTGTCGACCACCGACCCGCCCGCCTCGAACAGCGCCTTCAGCACCTCGCCGCGCGGCGCTCGTTCGGCCGGCGCCGAGCCGATGTCGAAGGTCTGCCATGTGCCGCAGCCGACCACCGGCAGCATCTCGCCGGTCGAGGGAATCTTGCGCTTGTCCATGCGGCCTCCGGGCGGCGTCACGGGTGTCTGTGGCTGGGCATGCGCCGGGCCGGCCAGTGCCGCGGCGCCGGCGATCTTCAGGAAATCGGCACGTCGCAGCGGCCAACTCATGCCAAAGAAACCTGGAAGCCCTTGTCGCTGCGAGGCACGTCGACCTTCCTGCCGTTCAAGGTCACTGCCGGCGCCTCGGCCATGCCCTCGATCGCCAGCGTACGTGCCATGTCAGAACCGGTCTGGTCGGGCTTGGGCGCGTAGGAGATCTCGACCTCGCGCGCCCACGGCCGGTATTCGAGCCGCAACAGGCCGACCTTGCCGTCGGCGGTGAAGCTCGCGCCGTCGCGGGTGGTGAGCTTGAAGGGTTGCGGATCGGGCAGCGGGTTGTAGCCGACCACGGCCCCGCTGCGCGGGTCGGCCAGCAGGTAGGATTTGCGGCCGGCCTCGCCCGTCAGCACGGTGCCGTTCTTCTCGAGCCGCCCGGTCGTGCCCTGCTGCGACCAGCCGGTGTCGCGCTCCAGACCAGCCGGCAGGTACGGCCACTGGCCGTTCAGGCGGCGATAGGGGATCGCCTTCTCCTGCGTGCCGGGATTGATCACGTAATGCTGTTCGGCGGGCTGGCCGAAGTCGGTGCCGAAGCCCGCCTCCATCGTGTCGCCGCCGCTGCGGTAGACCACGTCCAGCCGCCTGTCGTCCTCGCTCCAGGTGGCCTTGAGGTCGCTGGCGTCGATGTGCCGGACGAAGGCGTCGAAGCTGCCATGCTGCTCGGCGTCGCCGATTTCCAGCACGAAGCCGCCATAGGTGCGGCTGCCGATGGTACGCATGTCGAGATCGCCGACCGGTTTGGCCCGCTCGCTGCGCATGTTGAACAGCGACACGATCAGGGCCGGGGCCACCTCCGCGCCGGTCGGGTCGGCCTTGCCGCCGCCGCCGCGGCCGATCTCGATCTCGGCGTCCCGTCCCAGGTCGCTGGCCGGCAATGGCCGGATCGCGAGGTAGGTGACGCCGTCGCGGATCAGGATCGTCTGCCGGCTCGTGGCCCGTTGCGGGAAGGTCTCGACCTTGCGGCCGTCGATCCTGATCTCCCAGCTCGGCGATGCATTGAAGTTCCACAGGCCGATCACCGTGGCGAGCTGCGAGACCTGGTTGCCGGCGGCATCGAGGAATCGCTGGCGATTGCCGTGCGGTTTGGCGAAGACGATGGCGCGGTTGCGGCTTTGATAGGTGAGGGTAAGGCCGGCCTGGGCCGTGACGCCACCGCCGGTCGTCACGAGGTCGGGCTTGTTGGCACAATAGCGCACCGTGAGCGAGCCAAGGTCCTCCAGCCTCGTCGCCTTTTCGGGCTTGCGCACCCAATGGGCCAGCACGTCGACCGTGCCGCCCCGAATGTCGGCGCTACCCAGGCCGCACCACTTGCCGAGCCACGTCCGGCGCCACAGCGGCGGCTTGAAATTGCCGCGCGTGGTCTCGGTGGAAGTCTCCTCGAAGCCCACGGGCTTGTCGTCGATCAGGCCCGAGAGCCACGACGGTCCCCAGGGTGCTGCCTGCGCCTGGATGGCGACGCGGCCGGGCGGGAAGTCGTAGCCCCAGGCCGGCATGCCCTGGACCTTTCCGGGAGCCTGCTGGTCGAGATAGTTGACCGCGCCGTCTTTCGAAAGCGTGTGCAGGGCGCCGTAGATTCCGTCCTGCTCGACGAAGATGCCCGACATGCGGGCACGATTGGAGGCGGCGATCAGGCGTCGCGTCTGCGAGTGATAGACGCTGACCAGCAGTTCCATCGTGCGATCGACCAGGATGCGCCCCATCAGCCGATCGGCCGGCTGCGGCGCATAGTCTGCGAACATCTTCTGGGCGCTGAGCGTGATCGACAGATAGTACGGGTCGAGCATCTCCTGCGTGCCGCCGTCGAAGAAAGACCAGAAGCGCAGCAGCAGGGCTTCCAGACCGTGCCGGCCGTCGCCCATGGCGTTTTCGGAACCGATCGTGGCGCCGCCCAGCAACGCGCCCATCGCGGCGGTATGGTTGAAGTTCTGGGTGCTGACGGCGTAGCAGTAGCCCGCCCGGAAGAACGAGGCGCGGCCGCGCCAGTCCCGGTTGCGCTTCCAGTAGTCGATGGCGTCGGGGCTCTGCGGATGCACGAACGCGTTGGTCTTCAGATCGGGCTGCAGCCAGGCGCGCCAGTAGGCCTTCAGGTGGTCCTGCACCGGCGGCGCCAGGATATCCTTGAAGACGAACCAGGTCAGGACAATGTCGGCGACCTCCCAGCCCATCCAGTAGCGCGGCGGCATGGCGAGCGTGTCCGCGATGCGCCGGAGATACTCCTTGTAGTCCCTCTCGCCGCCGACATTGGCCCAGGCGCTGACATTGTCGCCGCCGACATGACGCAGTTCGGCGATGCGCCGCAACGCCCATGTCGTCCGCGTTCCCTCGACGGTCAGGGCCTTGTGGACCCGGTCGGTGATCTGCCCCAGCGTCGGCATGATTGCCGTTGGCACCGAGGCGTCGGGTTTGCCCATCTCCCATTCGCGCTGCATCGTCGGTGGCAGGACGACCGAAACCGTGCCCCCGTTGGCGAGACGCCGCATGTGCATGACCAGCCGCGGCGCGGTGAAGCGCAGGCCGTGGCCGCCGGTCGGCATCGCCCATTCGTAGGCGTCGCCGGGCGAGCGATAGCGCGAATCGTAAGTCTCGAGCTTGCGCAGCAGGAAGCCGCATTGCTCGAGCCAGCGCAGCCGGGCGCCGGCGTCGCGCTCGATCATCGCCGTCGAGAGAAGTCTCGTGATGTCGAACCGCGCCTCGCGCGCATTGATCGACAGTTCCTGCGGTTCGAACAGACCGTCGATCCGGTCGCGGCTGGTGTCGGTGGCACCGTATCGGCTCCAGTTGCGCAGGCCGTTGACGCTGGCGTTGAAGGTCGGGCCGGTCTTGGCGTCGGACTTCCAGGGCTGGCGCAGAGCCCAGGCCTGCAGGTGCCAGGTCGGCGGATCGTCGGTCCACACCTTGCGGCCCAGGCCGTCGCGGCAGACATAGCCTTCGGGCACGATCTCGTAGCCGCTGTAGGTCAATGCCAGTTCGGCTTTCGCGAGCACCTTGCCGCGTCGCAGCAGGTTGGCGGTTTCCTCGGCCGCCGTCGGAAAGCGCAGCAGCACCGAGCGATGCACGGCGTCGACCGTCGTGCCGCCCGGGTACGGTCTGTCCCAGAACCGCCCGTCGATGGTGGCGGTCTCGGCCAGGGTCACCTCGGACTGCTCGACGGCCCACTGTGCCTCGGCGTCCGAGGCCGTCGCGCCGAGCGCGGTGCCGCCCAGCAAAAAGTGGCGTCTATAGAGGGAGAACGACATGCGAGGGAAGCATGTTACGGTGCGACTGTGGAGGAATCACGATGATCCAGCGCAAACAGCGCATCCCGATGCGCGACCTGTCGACCATGGCTGCGGAAGACCGCGAGGCGGTCGAAAAGAACGCGATGAACGGCCGCGTATTCAACATTTTCAAGGTGCTGGCGCACCATCCGAAACTCGTCAAGCGCTGGACGCCCTTTGCTGGCCACATTCTCGGCAAACAGACGCTGCCGTTCCGGGATCGCGAATTGTTGATCCTGCGCATCGGCTGGCTGAACCAGGCTGAATACGAATTCGCCCAGCACGAGCTGATCGCCAAGCGCGGCGGCGTCAGCGACGCCGACATCGAACGCCTCAAGGAAGGCCCCAAAGCCAAGGGCTGGACCCCGGAAGAATCCGCACTGCTGCAGGTCGCCGACGATCTCTACGAGAATTCCGTGGTGTCCGACACGACCTGGGCGGCCCTGTCGAAGAAATACTCGACCGAGCAGCTGATGGACGCGGTCTTTACCGTCGGCCAGTACAATCTCGTATCGTGGGCACTCAACAGCTTTGGCGTGCCGCTCGACGATTTCCTGCCGGGTGCGAAGAAATAGCCGTCACGGCGCGCCGCCTCCGGCCAGCCGGGCCTGCGACGCTAGCCGCACTGGCGCGTTGACGGCGCCGTAGCCTTCGTAGCCCCGGCGCTCGACGATCTCGAAGAAGAACCGGTCTTCCACGGTACGTGTGTAGATCTGGAAATATTCGCTGTCGCCGTCTCGGTCGTAGAAGATGCCGTTGGCGCGCAGCGTTTCGATCGTCGCCGCGTCGAGGTCGGTCTTGGCTTCGAGGTCGTCGTAGTAATTCTCCGGTACCGGCAGAAGGTCCACGCCGTTCGCCCGGAACTGATTCGCCGTGGCGACGATGTCGGCGGTGGCCAGCGCGATGTGCTGTACGCCCGAGCCGAACGCCTCCGAAAGAAACCGCGAGGATTGGGTGCGACTGGACTGCGAGGCGTTGAGAACGATCCGCAGCAACCCGTCCTTCGAATGCACGACCTGGCTTTTCACCAAGCCGCCAGGGTCGAGCACCTCCTGCTCCGGCGCTTTGTCGACCTCGAGCAGCGAGGTGTAGAACAGCAGCCAGCTCAGCATCTCGTCGTACATCATCGACTGCGACAGGTGATCGACCTGGCGAAGGCCCGCTTCCCGGGCCGCTCCGTCCGATACCGGCTTGAATTCGATGTCCCAGACCCTGCCGAGGTCGGTCTTGGAATCGATGAAGTAGACCAGACTCCCGCCCAGTCCGCGCACCGCCGGGATCTCCAGTTCGCCCGGGCCGACGGCCTGGCGGAACGGCGTGTCGAACAGCGTCTGCGCGCGGTCGAGCGCCGCGGCCGCGTCGTCAACCCTGAGGCCGATGGCGCATACCGCCGTACCGTGGGTGATGTTGTAGGAGTGGGCGAAGCCCTCTTTCTCGGTATTGACCACGATGTTGATGTCGCCCTGACGCCAGCGCGTCACGGCCTTTGAGACGTGCTCGCCGGCGCGTCGAAATCCCAATCCGGCCAGCAGGCGCTCGAAGTCGACGGCGGCAGTATCGTCCATTGCGAACTCGATGAACTCCACGCCCCGGCATCTGGCCCGCGGCGGCAGGGCAGGGAGGGATGCCGGCGGCTTCGACAGGCGCTGGCGCAGCCGGTCGAGCTGGAAGACCAGCGAGCGATGGCCGTCGACCGCCGTCTGCCGGGTCGGGCCGGCGCGGAACTGGTCGTTGAAGATCTCCAGCGAGAACAGGCCGTCGAAGCCCGTCGCCGCCAGCGCGTCCATGAAGTCGTCGAGCGGCAGGTCGCCCTGGCCCGGGAAGTTTCGGTAGTGGCGGCTCCACGACAGGTAGTCCATGTCGAGCCGCGGTGCGTCGGCGACCTGAACCAGAAAGACGCGGTCGCGCGGGATCGCCCGGATCGCCGAGAGATCCGTCCGGCGCGCCAGAATATGGAAACTGTCCAGCACCAGCCCGACCGCGGGATGGTCGGCGCGGCGCACCGCCTCCCAGGCATCCCGGTAGTCGTTGATATGGCGGCCCCAGGCCAGCGCTTCGAAGCCGATTCGCAGGCCGCGTTTGGCCGCCCGTTCGCCCAGTTCGCGCAGGTCTGCGGCGGCGCGGTCGATACCGCCCAGGCTGTCCGGCGCCACGTTCGAACAGACCAGCAGCAGGTCGCAGTCGAGCGCCTGCATGACGTCGAACTTGCGTTCGGCGCGGGTCAGGGCGCGCTCGCGCTTGCCGTCGGGCATGCCCTCGAAGTCGCGGAACGGCTGGAACGTGATGGTCGAGAGGCCTGCGTCCTCGATCATGCGGCGGACGTCGGCCGGCGAGCCGTTGAAAGTCAGGAGGTCGTTTTCGAAGATTTCGACACGCTTGAAGCCCGCGCGGGCGATGGCTTCCAGCTTCTCGTCCAGGGCGCCGCTCAGGCACACCGTGGCAATGGCGGTCTTCATGGCTCCTCCTCTAGTTTTTCGTCTCCTGTCGTGCACAGGCTTCCGCGAAAGTGTGCCTCATGCGCGCCACATCGGCGGCGCGGCCGGTGAAATGTCGGAACGCCTCCGCCGCCTGGTGGACGCACATGCCGGCACCGCCCATCGTGCGCGCGCCCCGGGCCTTGGCGGCGAGCAGGAATTCGGTCTCCAGCGGCGTGTAGATCACGTCGGCGACGAGGTGCCGGGCTTCGATGAGGTCGGTCGGCATCGGCAGGCCGGGATGGCTCCACATGCCGACGGGCGTGGCGTTGACGATCGCGACCGAGGTGGCGATCGCCGGTTCCGGCGCGTCGAGTACTTCGCAGCAGCCGGTGCCGAAGCGGTCAACCAGATCGGCGCAGAGCTTCTGCGCCCGCGCCGTCTCGCGGTCGAACAGTCGCAGCGGCCGCGCGCCAAGGTCCATCATGGCGAACGCGACGGCGCGACCGGCGCCGCCGGCTCCCAGCTGCAGCACCGGCGCGGCCCGCACGGCGTCCTTGCCGAACGTCTCGGCGAAGGCGGCGCGAAAGCCTGACCGGTCGGTGTTATGGCCCGTCGTGCGGCCGGCCTTGTCGAACACCACCGTGTTCACCGCGCCGATCTGCTGTGCCTCGGGCGAGACCTCGTCGAGCAGTGCGATCACCGCTTCCTTGAACGGAAAGGTGACGTTGACGCCGGCAAATCCTGCGGTGCGCGCGGCGGCCAGCAGGTCCGGCAGCTTGCGCGCACGGCCATCCTCGGAATCCATGAGGTGGTAGTGGCCGTCGCCGCCCAGTGCCGCAAAGCCGTACTCGTGCAGCGCCGGCGACAGCGAGCGGCCGATATGGGCGCCGATCAGACCCACCAGGTAGCGCTCGGTCATGGCTTGCCTCCGGATGTCGCCAGGCCGCCGCCCAGGAAGAGCTGGGCGATGCGCGGGTCGGCCAGGATGGTGGCGGCACTGTCCTCGATGCGGGTCTGGCCCTGCTCCAGCACCAGGCCATAGTCGGAAATCGCCAATGCCTGACGCGCGTTCTGTTCGATCAGCAGGATGGTGACACCCGAATCGCGCAGGCCCTGCAGGATCGAAAATACCTCCTCGACCATCAGCGGCGACAGTCCGATCGACGGCTCGTCGATCAGCATCAGCCTGGGGTCGAGCAGCAGGCCGCGCGCCACTTCGAGGAGCTTCTGCTGGCCGCCCGACAGGGTGGATGCCTGGGCGTCGGCCTTTTCGCGCAGCATGGGAAAGCGATCCATCATCGCGTCCACCCGGGCGGCGAGCCGGCTCTGGTCGCTCAGTGCCACGCCGCCAAGCTCGAGATTGTGCCGCACCGACAGTTCGGGGAAGAGATTGCGGCCCTGCGGCACGTAGCACATGCCGGCATCGAGCATGCGCCGCGGCGCCTGCGAGGTGGTGTCCCGGCCCTCGAACGTCACCTTGCCCGAGCGCACGCTGAGCAGGCCGAACACCGTCTTGAACAGGGTCGATTTGCCGGCGCCGTTCGGGCCGATCACGGTGGTGATCTTGGCCCGGCGGATCGCGGCCGAGAGGCCGTTCAGGATGGTCATGCGGCCATAACCGGCGACCACGTCCTGCAGAGTGAGGATGATGTCTGCGGCCATGGTCAGTGGCCGAGATAGGCTTCGATCACCGCCGGATTGGCCCGCACCTCGGCGGGCGTTCCCTCGGCGATGATGCGGCCTTCGGCGAGTACGATCAGGCGTGTGCAGAGCGCCATCACGAATTCCATGTTGTGCTCGATCACCACGAAGGTGGCGTGCGCCTCGCGGTTGATCGCGGCCAGCCGGTCGCGCAGGCCCGCGAGCATGGTCGGGTTTACGCCGCCGGCCGGCTCGTCGAGCAGCACGAGCTTCGAGCCCGCCATGAAGGCCATCGCGGCATCCAGCAACTTCTGCTGGCCGTACGAGAGACTGCCGGCCAGCTCGTCGGCCAGCGCAGTCAGCCGGAAGAAGTCGAGCATGCGGTCGGCCTCGGGGCCGAGTCCGGCGTCGCGCGCGCCGAACAGGCGGCCGAGCCGCGAGCCGCGATGCTCCTGTCCGGCAAGGATCAGGTTCTCGCGCGCGGTCAGCCGCGGGAACACCTGCAGCAGCTGAAAGGTGCGCGAGACGCCGAGGCGATTGAGTTCCGATGGCCGCAGTCCGGTGACATCGCGGCCATCCACTGCGACCGTTCCCTTGCCCGGCAGCAATTGGCCGAGAATACAGTTGAACAGCGTCGACTTGCCCGAGCCGTTGGGGCCGATCACGCCCAGTATCTCGCCCTCGTGTACGTCGAAGCTGACGCCGCGCACGGCCTGAACGCCGCCGAACGACTTCTCGATGTCGCGCACGGCCAGGCGCACGGTCATGTCCGCCTCCGCGACGGCAGAAGTCGCTCCGCCAGACCGACAATGCCGCCGGGAAACACTGCCATCAGGACCATCACCAGGAAGGCGTAGATCAGCAGGTACCAACCCTCCCAGGCGCGCAGCCATTCGGGCAGCAGCACGGCTATGGCGGCGCCGACGAACGGTCCTGCGAAGGTGCCGGCGCCGCCGACCACCACCATCAGCATGAACAGCAGCGAAGGACCGAGCGCGAACGGGCTGGGGTCGATGAATTCGACCAGCGGCGCGTAGAGGCTGCCCGCCATGCCGCCATAGGCACTGCCCAGGGCGAAGGCGAGCAGGGTGTAGAGCCGGACATCGACGCCCAGACTCTCGGCGCGTAGCGGGTTCTCGCGAAGCGCCGTGAAGGCGCGGCCCCAGGGCGAGCGCAGGATCCACCACAGCACGAAGGTCATGACCGAAGCGATTGCCAGCACGAACCAGTAGAAGTTCTGCGCGTTGCGCAGCTTCAATCCGAACAGGATCGGCCGCTCGATGTCGCGGATGCCCATCACGCCGCCGGTGATCGCCGATTCGTTGCGGAACACCAGCCAGCACAGCACCGAGAAGGCGAGGGTGACGAAGGCGAGGTAGTGCTTCTGGACGCGCAGGGCGGGAAAGCCGAGCGCGATGCCGATCACGAAGGTGACGAGGCCCGAGGCGGCGAACGACAGGCCGAAAGGCCAGCCATATTTCTGGGTAATCGCCGTGAGATAGGCGCCGATGCCGACGAAGGCTGCCTGGGCGAGCGTCTCCTGGCCGGCATAGCCCACGATCAGGTTGACGCCCATGGCGGCGATTGCCGTCACCAGCCACAGGCTCAGGATGTAGGTGCCGTAGCGCTTCAGGCCGGGATAGGGCAGGCCGAGCCCGGTCAGGTCGGCCGGTACCAGCGCCAGAACGACCAGCAGGCCGAGACCGAGCAGCAGGGCGCGCCGCGTGCTCATATCGCGCGCTCCTCCTTGCGGCCGAGCAGGCCCTGCGGACGGAACAGGATGATCAGCACCAGCAGGATCAGCGGGATGGCCTGGCGGTAGGCCGTCGAGACATAGGCGGCGGCGAGATTGTCGAGCACCCCGATCAGCAGCCCGCCGGCGATGGCGCCACGCACCTGGTTGAAGCCGCCGACGATTGCCGCCACGAAGGCGATCAGGCCGAGCGTCTCGCCGTTGGAGAATTTCGCGAGATAGATCGGCGAGATCAGGATCGAGGCGAGCGCAGCAAGCGCTGCGTTGATCAGGAAGGTGTAGAGAATCATGCGCTCGACCGGGACGCCCAGGATGCGGGCGACTGTCGGGTTCTGCGCGGTGGCCTGCATTTGTCGGCCGGTGCGCGTGCCGGCCAGGAACCATTGCAGCAGCGCGATCGACACCAGCGCCACACCCAGTACGCCCAGCTGGGCCAGCGATACCGCGACGCCCGCGATATGGATCACCGTATCGGGCAGCAGGGTCGGGAAGGTCTGGGCCTCGGCGCTGTAGAAGTCCTTGGCGGATTCCTTCAGCAACACGCTCAGCGCCAGGGTCGAGATCACCAGCGGCAGCACGCCCCGGCCGAGCAGCGGCCCGACCACGGCGTAGCGGAACACCACACCCAGCAGCAGCATCGACATCAGGATGGCGAGCAGCAGCGAGACCGTCACCGGCAGGCCGAGCCACTTCATGGCGATCAGGGCGAAGAACGCCGGGACCATCACGAATTCGCCCTGGGCGAAATTGATGGTCTGGGAGGTTTGCCAGACGAGCGTGAAGCCGATCGCCGCCAGCGCATAGATCGCGCCGGTGGCGAGGCCCGCGATCAGGAGCTGGAGGAGATCGGTCATGCCGTCACCATGCCTCCCCCGTGCGACGGGGGAGGCATGTTGAGCTTACTTCTTCAGCTTCGGCAGCGTTTCAGTAATGACCTGCTTCCCGTCCTTGACCTCGCCCAGGAACGAGATGCGATCGATCTCGCCGGTGTCGTCCCAGGTCGCCTCGATCAGAATGCCGGGTTCCTTGTCGGGCGTGATGGTCAGACCGTGCAGAGCCGCCGCGATCGCCTTGGCGTCGAGCTTGCCGGCCTTCTCGGCGGCGGCCTTGATCATGTATGGCGCGATGTAGCCCTTCACGCCGTTATGGTCGGGCTTCGACTTGTATTTCGCTTCGTACTTCTTGCCGAAATCCTGAATTGCCGGCACGGGCGCGTCGACGGTCAGACCGACATGGCCCTTCACGCCGTTGGCCGCGTCCCCGGCCAGTTCGATCACCTTCTGGCCGAGCAGGGTGGTCTCACCGATAAGCGGCTTGTTGAGGCCCTGTTTCTTGGCCTCGCGCAGGAAGCGAGCGCTTTCCTCTTCGTTCAGGTAGACGAAGACCGCATCGGCATTGGCGCCCTTCACCTTGATCACGTCGGCCGCGAAGTCGGCCTGGCCGGCCTCGGTCGACACGTCGGCCACGACGGCGATGTTGCGTTCCTTCAACTCCTTGACGATGGCGTCGCGACCGCCCTTGCCGAAGTCGTTGTTCACGAACACAACGGCCACGCTCTTGGCTTTGACGCCGTCGCGCAGGTAGTTGGCGATCTTGGGCATCGACACGTTCTGGCCGAACGACGTGCGGAAGATGTACTTGCTGCCCTGGGCGGTGAGCGGACCCGCCTCGCCGCCGATGATCTGCGGGACCTCGGCCTCGGCGGTCATTTTCAGGGTAGCGCTGACGGAACCCGAATAGATCGGTCCGAAGATCGCCACCGGCTTGCCGTCGAGCGCGCGCTGCATGGCGGCGCGGGCCTTGCCCGGGTCGCTGGCGGTGTCGACGAACTCGAGCTTGATCTTCTTGCCGAGGATGCCGCCCTTGGCGTTGATTTCCTCGACCGCCATGGTGGCGCCGTTGCGCCACATCGCGCCAACAGTCGCACCGCCGCCGCTCAACTCGATGATGTTGGGAATCACCACTTCCTGGGCGGCGGCTCCGCCGGCCCACAGCCCCGCGACGGCCAGGCCGGCCAGCGCCCCGGTCAACGCAATTTTCCTGCGCAACATGTTTCCTCCTGGGATGGATTACGCCGTCTTGTTCTTGTTCAACCCGAATGTACCAGACAGTTCATTTTGTCAACGTCGCGGCTCAGCCGCGAGAGGCAGCGTGCGGCGCTGCAGGCCCGCAGGGCCGATCAGGCGTTTTCGCGCTTTGCGCAAAAAGCACCCGGCGGGCGCCGCACGGTCCAGTAAGGGCAATGGTGTCACGTCCGAACGTGCCCCAGCACGATCTCGACCACCTGCTTGCGACGGGCCGCCACGGCCTTCGGCGAGGTCATGTCGAGCCTGAAGATGGTCGAGAAGGTCGCCCGATTGGCGACGTTGAAGATCCCGAGGGCGCTGATCGACATATGCAGTTCCAGCGGGTCGATGCCCGCCCGGAAGATTCCGGCCTTCTGGCCGCGCCGGACGATCCGCGTCAGCGCGTCGATCACCGTGAGGTTGAGCTTTCCGATGGTGCGCGAGCGCTTCATGTGCACGCCGTCCATGATGTTCTCGTTCATCACCAGACGCACGAACTCAGGGTGCTCGATATAGTAGTCGAAGGTCGAGGCGACCAGGCGGCGCAGCGCCGCCTCGGGCGAGAGATGGTCGAGATCGAGCGTCGCCTCTTCGCGCCGGATGCCGCTGTAGGCCGCCTCCAGCACGGCGAGGTAAAGCCCCTCCTTGCCGGAGAAGTGATAGTAGATCATGCGCTTGCTGGTGCGCGTGCGCGCGGCGATCGCGTCGACCCGTGCGCCGCCATAACCCTTCTGCGCGAACTCGTGCGTGGCGACCTCGATGATGTTGCGCCGCGTCGCCTGCGGGTCGTTGTCGCGCAGCCGGCCGGCTCGTCGCGTCTTCGTTGCCTTTTCGGCCGCCTTGCCGGGTCCCTTCATCGCGCGCGGACAATCCTACATCCGCGCGAGCTTGACCAGTCCCGGACCGGTCGCAAGCAAGTCCCGCTGCATCGTCAAAAAGAAACTCCGGGGCCCTGCGGCCCCGGAGCTCCGTCGGTCGTTCGTCCGGGCTAACGGATGATCGTGGCGTCGATCGCCGTCTGCTGACTGAACACCGTGGTGATCAGATCGCCGGGCTGGAGCGTCGCAAGCGCGGCCTTGCCGGCCTCGGTCTGAATCTGCGGCATGGTGATCACCTCGCCGCTGTCCGGCGAGGGCTTGTCGGGTTCGCCACCGGAAGCGTTGATCAGCCACACCTGCTGGGTCTTGGTGTCGACCTTGGTGCACATGCCCGACATGGTCCACAGGCGGATGCGCTGCTGGGCGCCGGGAATTCCCTCGAGGCGGGCGCCCTGGGCGAGCATCGCCTTGGCGCGGGCCGTGACGGCCGGCGAGGTCTTGGCCACCAGGAAGTCGAGATAGTCGTACCAGTGGGTATCGACGATCTGCCCGACCTTGAGTGAACCGTAATTCGTCACGAGGTCGGCGGCTTTCATTTTCACGCGGCCAAGATCCTCCCAGATGATGGTGAAGCTTCGGACGTCGGGATGCATGCTGTGGATCGTGCCGCGCTTGAAGTTCTGATAGCGATTCGGGACCACCAGATCCTCGCCCTGGGCGAACACAGGAAGCGACAGCGTCGGGAGCGCGCCAGCTGTCATCGCGGCGCCCCCCAGGATCTTGAGTGCCGTACGACGATTGGTCTGCATCGTGTCTCTCCTCGTTGTTCGATCGCATCGATGTGATGCCGACCGCGAAGAGCCGTTTGCGCGCCCGTCGCGACCGAATGGAATTACGCCGGGTTCTTCCGGCCCGGGCATTGCGCAAGATCAAACGAACTTGAGGGGGTGCCGCTGCACAAATCTGGGCCGTCGGCCGGCGTCGCAGTTGCTGCAGACGGTCAACAGCGGCAGTTCAGACCTTCGACGACACTCCGGCTGACGCAAATGTCGCCATGCCGTTGTGACACGCCGCCGCCGCCTTGAGGATCGGGATGGCCAGTGCCGCCGCCGAGGCTTCGCCCAGCCGCATGCCGAGATCGAACAGCGGCTTGTGGCCGATCGCCTCGAGCAGCCGCCGGTGTCCAGGCTCGGCCGAGCAATGCGCCACGAGGCAGTGATCGAGGGCGTGATGATCGGCGGCATGCAACACCGCGGCCGCGGCGGTGCAGACGAAGCCGTCGAGCAGCACCGGGATGCGACCCATCCGGGCGGCCACGATGGCGCCCGCCATGGCCGCGAGTTCCTCGCCGCCCAGCGTGGCCAGCACGGCGAGCGGATCGCGGGCGGCGATCGTGGCCTTGTGGCGAGCCAGCGCCTCGTCGATCACGGCGACCTTCTTCTCGAGGGCGGCGCCATGCACGCCGGTGCCGGGGCCCGCCCAGTCGCGGCCGGCGCCGCCGAACAGGCCGGCCGAAAGTGCCGCGGCGCTGGTCGTGTTGCCGATGCCCATCTCGCCCAGGCACAGTACGTCGATTCCAGGCTCGGCGGCCATCATGCCGTAGGCCATGGCGTTGGCCGCGCGGGCCTCGCTCATCGCCGGCGCCTGGGTGAAGTCCTCGGTCGGATGGTCGAGGTCGAGTTCGTAGATGCGCAGATCGGCATCGAATGTCGCCGCGAGCTGATTGATGGCCGCTCCGCCATCGAGGAAGTTCTTCACCATCTGCTGCGTGACTTCCGGCGGATAGGCCGAGACACCCCGCCGGGCAACACCGTGGGTGCCGGCGAACACGGCGATGCGCGGCCGCTCGATCCGGGGGGCGCCGCGGCCCTGCCAGGCGGCCAGCCATTCGGCGATCTCCTCCAGCCGTCCCAGCGAGCCCGGCGGCTTGGTCAGCTCGGCCTGCCGGCGCACAACGTCGGTCCGGGCGGCCAGGTCCGGGCCCGGCAAATCGCGCAGGATTCGGCGCATTTCGTCGAAGTTCGCAGTCGGTGCAGTCATGGGCTCAAACGGTCCTTCCGGCGGGCGTGGACCATCCTATATTTGACCTACCATGACCAGTCCCGGCGACCCGCCCCCCTCGCGCCCGTCCTCGTTCGACGAATGGGTCGAGGCGTTCAGGGAGCAGGCGAGTTTCTTCACCGGCCTGCGGCTCAGCGACGGCCCGCCGCGCTGGCCCTTGAGCGACGTGCTGCCGGTGCTGCCTGTCGTCGGCGCCGGAGTGGGCCTGGCGGCCGGCCTGGTCTTCGCGATCGTGCGCGGCATTGCCGGTCCCGGCTGGCTGGCGGCGGTGCTGGCGGTCGGCGTGGCGATCCTGATCACCCGCGCGCTGCACGAGGACGGCCTGGCCGACACCGCCGATGGGCTCGGCCCGTACGGCCTCGCGGCCGAGCGCCGACTGGAGATCATGCGCGACAGCCGCAACGGCACGTTCGGCGTGCTGGCGATCGCACTCACCGTCCTGATCAAGGTGGCGTGCCTGGCCCAGTTCGGCGGCTCGACTGGGTTCGCCGTGCTGATCGCCGCGCACGCGCTGTCCCGCGCCGTGATCGCCTATCC
>CAYZQZ010000027.1:0-19382 GCA_964480235.1 uncultured Reyranella sp.
GTCAGGATGCCGACCAGCTTTCCGTTGCCCCGCTCGACCACGGGGATGCCGGAGATCTGGTGCGCCGACATCAGGCCCAGCGCATCGGCCAGCGACTGTTCGGGATGGATGGTGAGCGGGTTCACCACCATGCCGCTCTCGAACTTCTTCACCTTGCGGACCGCATTGGCCTGGGCTTCGGCGTCGAGGTTCTTGTGGATGACGCCGATGCCGCCGGCCTGGGCCATGGCGATCGCCATCGGCGCCTCGGTGACGGTGTCCATCGCCGCCGACATCAAGGGGATGCCGAGCTCGACGGTACGCGTGAGCTTGGTGCGGGTGTCGGTCTGGTTGGGCAGGACGGAAGACGCGGCAGGCTTCAGGAGGACGTCATCGAAAGTGAGCGCTTCCTGAAACTGCTTCATGCCAACCTCCGGACAAGTACCGAATAAAAAACCGGCGGCCCTGGGAAGGACCGCCGGGTTGGCGAGCCGTTATACACACTGCCGGGACAAAGCCAAGCACGGCTTTATCCCAAAAGCCCTACATTCCACCGATGAAATCGCGTTTCCCGACATCGACGCCGGCCTGACGCAAGATTGCGTGGGTCATGGTGCAGTGGAAATAGAAGTTCGGCATGGCGAAATGCATCAGGTACTGCTCGCCGGTGAGCTTCAACTGGTTGCCGGCGATGGTGAGCACGATCTCCCGGCCCTCGCTGCCGTCGACCTGTGCCGCGGTAAAGCCCTTGACGTAGGCCAGCACGGCGGCGATGCGCCCGCGCAGTTCCTCGAGGGTCTTCTCGGCGTTCGCCGGATCCGCCGGCACGTCGACCCCGGCCAGCCGTGCCACGCTCTGTTCGGCGAAGCGAGCGGCGAGCTGGACCTGACGGCTGAAGGGCAGCATGTCAGGGATCAGGCGCGTGCCCATCAGCACCGCCTCGTCGACCTTCTTGGCCGCGGCCCAGGCCGAGCCCTTCTCCAGTTCCTTCGAGATCGCGGCGAGCTGGCGCTGATAGACCGGCACCGACGCGGCGTACATTCCCAATGACATTGTCACTCTCCAGAGTTTCGATCGGTGGGGACCCTACCACGCCTTTCTTCCACCTCCCCCGAGTGGAGCCCGCTCGGGGGAGGTGAAAAGCTGCGCCCTCATTTCGCAGCCCGGGCGGTTGGAAATCGGGCTCCATGGGGCGTAAAAAGAGGCGCCGCCAGACAACCAATCAGACAACAAACCCGGCCCCGTCCCCTCCATGTCCAGCTTCGTGAAGAACACCGCCCTCGTCCTCTGCGTGCTGGCGATCTGCTCGTGGATGTTCGAAGGCGTGACCCGGCTCGTGATCGACAACGGGCTGACCTACGAGCTCGAAATGTGGAAGTACGCGACCGACGTGAAGGAGCGCGACACCCGTCCCGACCAGGGCCACCGCCACGGTGCCAACCGCCAAGCCTCGCTGATGAACGTCGACGTCCGGACCAACAAGCAGGGTTTCAGGGGCCCCGCGATCGACGAGCAGGCGGCCCCGGGCGTGGCGCGCATCGCCTTCGTCGGCGATTCGACCACCATGGGCTGGGGCGTCGCCGAGAAGGAGACCTTCGCCCACCAGGTCGTCGAGATGCTGGCGAAGCAGGGTTACAAGGTCGACGGATTCAACGAGGGCGTGGGCAACTGGAACACCACGCAGGAGCTCACCAACTTCCGCGAGGTCGGGGCGAAGATGAAGCCCGACATCGTGGCGCTGACCTACTTCATCAACGACGGCGAGCCGATGCCCACCTACAAGGAGGAGAGCTGGCTCGACCGCAACTCCGCGGCGTGGATCGTACTCAACTACCGGATCGATTCGCTGATCCGCACCTTCGGCGAGCGGCCCGACTGGAAGAAATATTATCGCGACCTCTACAAGGACGACGCCCCGGGCTGGCTTGCGACGCAGAAGGCGCTGAAGGGGTTCGCCGAGACCGCGCGCGCGATCGGCGCGAAGATCGTAGTGTTCCACCTGCCTGAATTGCGCGAACTGAAGCCCTATCCGTTCGCCGACGTCACCGAGAAGGTGAAGAAGGCGGTCGACGCCGCCGGCATGCCCTTCGTCGACATGCTGCCCGCGGTCGAATCGCTGGAACCGTCGAGCCTGTGGGTGACGGTCCCCGATCCGCATCCCAACGGCAAGGCCGACATCGCTTTCGCTGCGTTCATGGTGAAGACCCTCGCCCCGATGCTCGATGAGCTCTGCAGGACGCAGAACAAGGGGTGCAGGCAGTAAGAAGCGACTCCCTCCCCATTTACATGGGGAGGTGTCAGCGTCTTACGCTGACGGAGGGGTCATGACCCCATCGTCGCCGAAGACGGCGACACTTCCCCATATGAATGGGGAAGAATGCTCCCAGTTTACGCCTTCCCATAGACAGGTATCAGCGCCCCCGAGTTGATCGTCTCGCTGAGCCCCATGTGCGCGGCGATCAGTTCGGCGATCGCGGCAGGCTTCACCCACGAGGCGTGATCGGCCGTCGGCATGTCCTTGCGGTTGACCGGGGTGTCGATGGTCGAGGGCGCGAGCGCGATTACCGAGATGTTGTCGCCCTTCAGTTCCTCCGCGAGCGCCACCGTGAACGCCGCGACGGCGGCCTTCGACGAGGTGTAAGCCGTCATGTTGGCGCCCTGGCGCGGATTGAGCGCCGGCCGTGCCGTGATGTTGACGATGTGCCCGCCTTTTCCGGCCTTGCGCATGTTGGCCACCGCCGAACGGCAGCTCAGCACGCAAGAAGTGAAATTCATCGCCATCTGCTGCTGGAAAACCTTCAGGCCCGAGTCGGCGATCGGCGCCCAGGCGAAGCCGCCGGCAATGTTCACCACGCCCTTGAGCGGCGGCAACTTGGCGTAGAACGCCTCGACCGACGCCTCGTTCGAAAGGTCAACCTTCGTTGTTACCGACACGCGCTCTTTCGGGAACCTGTCCGCCGGCACCTCGGTCTCGATTGCCGGGATGTGACAGTGAGCGCCGGCGTCGACCAGGGCACGGACCACGGCGACGCCGAGTGCGCCGGTGCCGCCGGTCACGACGATGTGGCTGTCCTTCAGGCTCGGCATGGCATGCACTCCAGGGGTTCGTTCAGGAAGCCTTGCAATTGAACGTGATCAGCCGCGGCTTGTAGGGTTTCAGCGGCGGCGCATTGGGCGAGGCGGGCTTGGGCCACTCGCCGCTCCTGAGCTTGGCTTCGATCACCGGCAGCAGCTGATTGAACACGATCCAGCCGCGCAGTTTCACGCCGGCCGGGGTGTTGTGGATGGCGTCGCTGAACAGGTCCGGGTCGTTCGGCATCTGCTTCGCCACGTCGACGAATGGCAGGCCGTGTTCCTTCGAGTACTTGGCGAACACCGTGTTCTCGAACTTCGTCAGGCGCTCGAGGTCGCGGTAACGGAACGGAAAATACGTCACGTTGAGCGTGAACATGATCGGCTTGTAGCGCGAAGCATTGAGCTCGAGCCCGTCCTTGACCAGCCAGTGGAACGAGCCGATCGACAGCAGTCCGTCGACCTTGGCGAGCTCGGCGCGGATTTTGTCGAGATTGTCCATGATGTTGTTGAGATGGACTGGCAGATCCTTGCGCGTGAGGTCGGGGTCGCTCTCGCTGAGGCCCGCCGGCCATTTCAGCTCGTAGTCCGGGCGCGGCCACTCCTTGCCGACCATCAGCGATTCGCCGCGCCGCGCCAGGGCCGAATACTGCGCCATGTCGCGCAGGAAGCGCTCCCACCCGGTCCCGGGCTGCGGCCTGGCCTTCGGCACCGGATTGACCACGGTCGACAGGTCGAGCTGGTTGCCGCCCTCGTAGTAGAAGACGAGGTCGGGGCTGAGCGGCAGCGCCTCCTCGCGCACGATCGCCTCGATGTCGTTGGAGTTCACGCTCTCGCGGCCGGCGTTCAGCACCTCGAAACGCACGTCGATCTTTTTCGCCTCGGCCCAGCGGTTCAGCCAGTTCTGGATGTATTCCGGGCTGCTGAACGGATAGTGGTGAATCTCGGCGATGGTCGAGGCGCCGACCACGACAATGCGGACCGTCTTCGCGGGCTTTTCGAGCGGGAACGGCGGCCCGCGCCAGCCCATCGCGTTGGTCACCAGCTGGTCCGGCACCGTGGCGTCGGGCAGGAAGCGGAAAGTCGGCCGGCCCTTCCCGTCCGGCGGATCGTAGACCCAGAGCCGGCCGGGCGCGGCCTTCAGGTACGGGTGCTTGCAGGGATCGCCGGTGAACACCGCATTCCATGCCTTGAACATGTCCCACGGCAGGAACGAGGTGCCGGTGTCGGCCTGCAGCGGATTGTCCCGCACCAGCTTGTCGAGCTCGAGCCACTCCTTCGGCACCGCGGCGCGGTTGGGTAGCGGCGGCGGATCGGTGAAGAACAGCGCGCGGTCGACGCCCGGGGCGCGCGGGATCTCGTCGAGATGGCCCGCCGTGGTGTCGCGGCCGAGCGAGCCCATCTCCGACGGCATCTCCATCGCGACCGGCGGCAGGCCGTCGATGATGCGCGTGGCGACTTCCGCCATCGCGACACAGAACACGATCGACACGATCGTCAGAAGGATGTTTCCGACCTGCTTCTTCACGGCCTTCTCTTTACCAGCGCCCGTTCTCTAGCCGCGAAAGCCGATCCCGACCACGTACATCTCCGCCGAATCGGCGCGGCTGGCCTCGGGCTTCACGTGGCGGACTTTTACGAAGTCCTTCTTCAGCCTGTCCAGCAGGGTGCGCTCGGTGCCGCCGCGCAGCACCTTGGCCACGAACGTGCCGCCGGGCTTCAGCACCTGGCGCGCAAAATCGTGCGCGGCTTCGGCCAGGCCCATGATGCGCAGATGGTCGACCTGCGTTTCGCCGGTCGCCGCCGCCGCCATGTCGCTCAGCACCACGTCGGCCGGCCCGCCGAGAAGCCTGGTCAGAATCTCGGGAGCATCGTCGTCGTAGAAATCCTTGGCCAGAACGGTGGCGCCGGCGATCGGCTCGACCGGCGTGATGTCGATACCGATCACGACGCCGCCCCTGGTCTCCTCCGGCTTGACCCGCTCGACTGCAACCTGGGTCCAGCCGCCGGGTGCGGCGCCGAGATCGACCACGCGGGCGCCGCGCTTCAGGAATTTGAACTGGTCGTCGAGTTGCAGCAGCTTGAAGGCAGCGCGGCTGCGGTAGCCGCGCTTCCTGGCCTCGACGACGTAAGGGTCGTTGAGCTGACGCTGCAGCCAGCGCTGCTGCGACACCGTGCGGCCGCGTGCCGTCTTCACCCGCACCGTGGCCCGCCGCCCGGTGGGTTTACTGCTCTTCTTGTCCCGTGCCATGGCCCATCTTAGCGCGGAAGCGGTTCGCGTCGCGCGGTGCGTTCGAACGGCCACATCAGCAGGAGGAGTGTCGCCACGCCCGCCAGCGCCGTCGAGGTGAGCAGACCGATATGGACCCGCGGATCGTTGACCAGCACGTCGGCGATCGCGGTGCCGGCGCCGCGGATCAGCACGATGGCGAGCCAGTGGATCAGCCAGCGGCTGACGTTGGGCAGGTAGTGCAGGCCGAACGAGGCCGCGAGCAGGCCGAGCAGGATGGCCGCCGACTCGAACGGGCCGAGCTTCAGGGTATAGGAGCAGAAATCGCTGATCAGGGGCCCAAGCGTACTCGCCACGATCATGCCGACCCAATAGCTCGCATCGGTGAGCGGCCGGGCCTGCTGGCCCGGGCGGGTCAGCAGGCGCATGGCCAGCATGTGCTCGGATTCCGAACGCCCGCCGAAATGGGTGATGATCAGCAGAATGGCGAGGCCCGCCAGCATCCAGCGGCGGCTGTAGCCATGGGCAACGGCGAAGTCGCCGAGATTGGACGCCGCGATCGGGATCAGCACGATCGCCGCCCAATACCAAGCCTTGCTGTCCGAGCGATTGTCGAGCCGTTCGAGCAGCAGCGCGACCAGCAGGGCGACCGCCAGGATCGGCATGCCGAGCACCGTGCCGAGATCGAGATATTGGGACAGGAAGTCGCCCATATTGGCGCCAAAGATCGTGGCGACGGCGAAAACAAGCCAATAATGAGGGCCGATCGCCGGGACGTGCCTGTCTTGCATGTCTTGTGAAATTACAATTTGTGCATGATCGCGGCAAGACCGCCGGGTCCACCGGCCTCTGACGCAACCTAGCTGCGGACGGAACAGGCCTCGCGGTCGGCTTGGCGCATCAGGTCCATCAACACGCCCTCGCGCAGGCCGCGGTCGGCGACGCGCACACGGGCGGTTGGCCATTGCCGGCACACCGCCTCGAGGATGGCCCCGCCGGCTAGCGCGAGGTCGGCCCGGTCGTCGCCGATGCACGGAAGCGCCGTCAGGTCGCGCACCGAGAGGCTCGCGAGTTCGTCGCAGATCCGCAGGATCTGGTCGCGGCCGATGCACGAGCCGTCGACGGCGGCCCGGCTGTAGCGCTTCAGGCCGAGATGATGGGCGCTGACCGTGGTCACGGTTCCCGAGACGCCGATCATCTGGACCTCGCCGCGTGCAATCGCGGCGCCGATACCGTGGCGGGCGCAGAACGGCCGAAGGCCCTCGCGGATGCGCTCAACCATGCCGTCGTAGCAGGCGCGCTCGACCGGCTCGTTGCGCGGCCGCGCGCGGATGCAATCCTCGGTCAGTGTCACCACGCCCCATGGCAGCGAGGTCATGTCGAGCAGCTTGATGGCGACGCCGCCGCCGCGGTCGCGGGCGCGGCCGATCTCGATCCAGCACACTTCGGTCGAGCCGCCGCCGATATCGACCAGAAGGCCGTAGGGAATTTCCGGGTCGAGCAGGTTCTCGCAGGAGGCAAGCGCGAGACGGGCCTCCTCGGCCGCAGGGATGACCTCGAAGTCGAGTCCGGTGCGCTGCCGCACCAGCGACAGGAAATCCTCGCCATTGCAGGCGCGACGGCAGGCTTCGGTGGCGATGTGGCGCGCGCGCGTGACCCTGTGCCGGGCGATCTTCGCCGCACACACGTCGAGCGCGCTCAAGGTGCGCTCGATGGCATCCCCGCACAGCGACCCGTTCAGCGCCACGCCCTCACCAAGCCGGACCGGCCGCGAGAACGCGTCGACGACCTCGAAGCCGTCGACCGATGCCTTCGCCACCAGGAGCCGGCAATTGTTGGTGCCGAGATCGATGGCGGCGAAAGTGTGCGCGAAACGACCGCTGTGCCAGCCTCCCTGCTGCCCCGTTCGGAGCGTCGGTTCCCCGGTCATTGCGGACTCTTTCCTTGAGCCCAATGGTAACCGAGTATGGCCGCCCGGGCGAGGCCAGCCCGACCTCGCTCTCCACCGCGAAAACGCAGTACGAGTGCTGCTTGCCAAGCGCCGTCGGCATCGCTAAACCCACCGGCCTCGGCAGCCTCAGGCCTGCTTGGGGGATAGTTTAATGGTAGAACAACCGGCTCTGACCCGGTTAGTCTTGGTTCGAATCCAGGTCCCCCAGCCATCTGCTGACCGCCGTGTTCTTGCTGCCGGCGGGATGTGTTCCCGACATTTCCGACAGTTGTACCTAGTCGCGAAATAGTCGGAGCGGGCGCCGGAGCGTCCATCTCAAGATCTTGAGGGCAATTCTGGTGTTTTTTGCCCACGCGGCAATTCGGGCCTAGCGAGGTATGTTCGTTCAGCGCATCAGCGATCTCGCCAAACGTCTGCGCATGGATGCGATTACCCCCGGACTCCGGTTTTGGGCAGAACCGAGTTCCATGGCTATCGACTTGGTCACGTGCTGACGCGGGCGCGACATCCGTCTTCACGCGCCAACTCATCCAGAACTGCCACCACGCCTGAGGCGCCACTCAAGCCGCGTGCCCCCAAGCGATCGCTTTGCACCGCACGCCCTGCAGGTCGATTGATGCCGCCTCCCCTCATGACCTTGCCCCCTCCGTCCTGAAAGTCGCTATTGGCGTAGATGCCGAACGGCGCCGGCCCCGCGAATAGCGTGCGACCAGATTCACTCGCGTCCCTGAACGCGGAGCCGACATCTGGCTGGATTAGATTCCGGAGCACATATGGCGACGTGATCTTCCAGCGACGCATGTAGCGGCCGAAAGCGCCTCTCTCGCGTCCTATTCATCGCGACTCACCGGCATATTCGACTGCAAGGCAACAATCGCCGGCAGGCCCCTCTTCTTTGCTCAAAAAGGTCACGAATGCTTCGCAAGCGTTCGACCATGATCAGGTTCTGTCGACGATGTGAGCATGGCGCAGACCAAAGTGCGCCTGCCCGCACTTATTAAGCGCAGCGTCGACCTCAATCTATCGCCTCATCTTCCTACCCGCTCATCAGGAGACGCAGAATGGCTTCAGGTACGGTCAAGTGGTTCAATGCCACCAAGGGTTTCGGATTCATTCAACCCGATAGTGGCGGCAAGGACGTATTCGTCCACGTGAGCGCCGTGGAGCGTGCCGGCCTGCCAGGGCTGACCGAGGGCCAGAAAATCACCTTCGAGGTCCAGCAGGATCGCGGCAAGGACGCCGCCGTCAACCTCAAGGTCTGACCGCCCGCCTGAAGTGCCCGTCTGCCGGGCATCAGTTCCCGGCGGCTGCGCGTATCGACTTTCTGCCGACGCCCGTCGCCGGTTCCAGTTCGAGAGATTCAGTCGTCCGGCGACCGTTCAACGCAATCGATGCAGCGCCGGCCTCTCGGCGCTGCACAATCGAAAAGAGGAGAATGTCATGAACAACATCATCTGGTGGGTCGGAGCGATCGTCATCGTTCTCTTCATCCTCGGGTACCTCGGCTTAAGGTAGGCCCGGAAGGCCTCCCTCTTCCATCGAATTGCCCTGCCGTGAATGACGACAAAGGGAGGTCGCCATGACCGCATCGTCCGACGCCAGCTTCGACCTCGATCTCCGGATGCTTCTTCCGCGCGTGCTCGTCTATGCCCAGTCTCTGACGCGCGATGGCGACTGCGCGGATGACCTGGTGCAGCAGACCATCCGAATAGCGCTGGCCGACCGCCATTCGTTCCAGGCCGGCACAAACTTCGCCGGCTGGATATTCCGCATCGAGTTCAACGCCTTCATCGCGGGGCTGAAACGCTCCCGAACCGTCGCCAAGGTCCAAGCCAATGGCGCCGAACCGGCGCGACGCACCCTGCACTAGTAAGCGGCTCGACCCGGCCGCGGTTCATGGCCCTCCCGGCCGCGTGTCGAACCGGGTGCAGCCGGGCGATCGCTCCTGCACCGGAGATCCATGCGAAGCGGCGCAGCGTAACCATGCCTTCGAAGCTGCCGTTCAAAGGGATCCATGTCGATGCGCGTGCCCGAAGATCACTGGTACCCCGTACTGGAAAGCCGAGAAGTCGGGCACAAGCCCCTCGGAGTCGAACGGCTCGGCCAGCCGCTCGTCTTCTGGCGCGCGGCCGATGGCGTGGTTCACGCGCACGCCAACCGCTGCCCTCACCTGGGCGCCGCCTTGAGCGGCGGAAAAGTGTCCAACGGCAGACTGGTCTGCCCGTTTCATGGCTTCGAGTTCGACGCCGAAGGGCGGTGCCGGCACATCCCGGCACTGGGCCGAGAGGGCCGGATTCCTTCGGGCATGGCGCTCCGGCAGTTCGCACTTCGGGAAGCCCATGGGTTCATCTGGCTCTGGCGGGGGGAAACGCGAGAGGCCTATCCGGACCTCCCGTTCTTCCCGCAGCTGGGCGACGGCTGGCGCTACGGGACCGTCGTGGTCGACTGGCCGGCTTACTATTCGCGGGCGATCGAGAACCAGCTCGATGTCGCACACCTCCCTTTCGTTCATCGCAGCACGATCGGCGGCGGAGGCCGAAGTCTGGTCGAAGGCCCCCATGTCGAGGACGACAAGAACGGCATCCGGGTGTGGGTGACCAATGCCCCGGATGACGGGCGAACGCCCCGCAGCCGCGGCGAACTTGCGGCGGCCGCCGCCGGCAAGGAACCTGGACTGCATTTTCTGTTCCCAGGCCTCTGGTTGCTGAACATCTCACCGAAGCTCAAGAATTTCATCGCCTTCGTCCCGATCAACGCGCAGAAAACGCGCTACTACCTGCGCATCTATCATCGGCACCGGGCCGCGATCGTCGCCAAGCCTTTCGAAATGCTGATGGGGATCAGCAATCGCTTCATCCTCGAACAGGACAGGAAGGTGGTGGTGACGCAGACCCCTGCCGACAGCTCGGCGGCTGGAGACGACAGGCCGATCGGAGCCGACCGGGCAATCGTCAAGTTTCGCCAGCAGCTCGCCCGGCTGATCAATAACGACGATGCGCGATCCTGAGTCCTGTACGCAGGCCACAGGCGCGCTTTGTGCGCCGGCACTCGCACCTGCCCGTCACAATTGTGAGACGCGTTCGTTCCTGCAAGCACAGCATGATCACTGGTCCGCCGCGTGCTCGCTCTCCTAGCATCGCCGGCATGGATTCAATCACCGATACCGACCTCACGAAGTTCAAGTCGTCCGGGTCGGCCCAGATCTGCCCGGTGATCCTGTCCGGCGGAGCCGGTACGAGGCTATGGCCGCTGTCCCGCGCCGACTATCCCAAGCAGCTCCTGCGCCTCGTCTCCGAGCATACGCTGCTGCAGGACACGGCGCTGCGTACCCTGACCGACGTCGGATTCGCGGCGCCGATCGTGGTCTGCAACCAGGAACATCGCTTCCTGATCGAGAAGCAATTGAGCGAGATCGGCGTCGAGCCGCAGGCGATCCTGGTCGAACCCCTGCCGCGCAATACCGCGCCCGCGATCGCCGCCGCCGCGCTGTGGCTGCTGAATCGCGTTCCCGACATGCTCATGCTGATCCAGCCTTCCGATCACCTGATCGCCAATCCGGCGGCACTGCACCGGGCGGTCATGGGCGGCGTCGCGGCCGCCCAGTCGGGCCGGCTGGTCACTTTCGGCATCACGCCCACCCGTCCCGAGACCGGCTACGGCTACATCCAGAAAGGTCCGCCGGTCGCCGGCGCAAGCGGCGCCCTGGCGGTCGAGCGCTTCGTCGAGAAGCCGGAACGGTCGGTGGCGCAGGCCTATGCGGCGAGCGGCGACTTCCTGTGGAACAGCGGTCTCTTCCTGCTGTCGGCCCGGACCTATCTCGAAGAACTCGCCCGCATCCATCCGGCAATGCTGGCAGCCTGCGAGAGCGCCGTCCGCAACGGCGCCGACGAACGCGGCGTCTTCCGCCTCGATGCCTCGGCCTTCGGCGAAGCACCCTCGCTGTCGATCGACCGGGCCGTCATGGAACTCACCGACCGCGCCGCCGTCGTCCCCGTCGACATGAACTGGAGCGATGTCGGCTCCTGGAGTGCCTTGCACGGCACCGGCCTGCCCGACGGGAAGGGCAACGTCCTGAGCGGCGACGTGCTCACGGACGGCGTGAGCAACTCCTACATCCGGTCGGACGATCAGCTCGTCGTCGCGATCGGCCTCGACAGGATCGTGGTCGTCACGACACCCGACGCCGTGCTGGTGGCTCATGCCGACGAGGCGGGACGGGTCGGCACGCTGGTCGACACGATGCGACGCGACAAGCGTCCCGAGGCCGACCGGCATGTCGTGGTCCATCGCCCCTGGGGCCAGTATCGAACGATCGACTCCGGCGACGGCTTCCAGGTCAAGCGCATCACGGTCGAGCCCGGCGCGGCGCTCAGCCTGCAATTGCACTATCACCGGGCCGAACACTGGGTGGTCGTCCAGGGCACGTGCATCGTCCAGCGCGGCCAGGAACGCCTGATCGTCGGCGAAAGCGACACCGTGCACATTCCGCTCGGGGCCGAACATCGGCTGGAGAATCCCGGCAAGGTGCCGCTGCAGCTCATCGAGGTGCAGACCGGCGCCTATCTGGGCGAAGACGATATCGTACGCCTGGACGACAGATACGGCCGCGTCTGAAGACGACCGGCAGTGACCATGCATAGGAATACGACTTCGGTGGCTCGCACGCGACCGCCGAACCAGATGCCGGTCCCGGCCGGCGAGGCGCGGGAACCTGCCACCGGCCGATCCACCGCATTGTGTTCCGGTTGAATGCCATGGGGTCGACCGCCAACACGCTCTTCATCACGCGATATTTCTGGCCGGAGCTGATCGGCTCGGCGCCGTTCGCCAGCGACATCGCCGAGTGGCTGGTGCGCAATGGCCGCGCGACGACCGTGGTCAGCGGCCTGCCGCACTATCCCGCCCCCAAGGTCTTTGCCGCCTATAACGACGGGCACCGCGCGCGCGAGACGGTCGGGTCGGTGACTGTCGAGCGCCTGCGAATCGGAGCGCCGCGAAGCGGGTCGACGGCGGCGCGCATATTGAACGAAATCGGCTTCCTGGTCCGGGGACTGTTCGCTCTGGCCTCCGGCCGAATCCGTCGCCGCCCGGTCGTGCTGGCCCTTTGCCCGTCGATCCTGTGTGTGACCCTAGCGCTGGCGGCCCGCCGGCCCGGCGGCTCATGCATCGCGATCGTGCACGACATCCAGTCCGGGCTTGCCGAGGGCCTCGGGATGAGCGGCGGCCGCCTGGGAAGCCTCATGCGCGTGGTCGAGCGACTGACGCTCAACCGGGTGGACCTCGTGGTGGTGCTTTCGGATGACATGAAGACGCAGCTTCGCAAGATCGGCGTGACGGTTCCGATCGACGTCGTACCGCTCTGGGTCGACACGGATGCGATCCGTCCGATCGAACCCGCCCCGCACTCGGAGATCGTGGTGCTCTACAGCGGCAGCCTGGGACGGAAGCAGGGATTGGGACAGGTCGTCGCGATGGCCGAGGATCTGCTGCGGCGGCGACCGGAGATCGGGATCACCCTGCGCGGCAGCGGCAACCAGCTCGAGCCGCTCAGCGAGGAAATCGCCCGCCTGAAGCTCAGCAACGTGCGCCTGGAAGATCTGCGGCCAAACGAGGAGCTGGCGCGTGCGCTGGCTACCGCCGACATCCACCTGGTGCCCCAGAATCCGCGAACCGCAGCGTTTGCCGTGCCATCGAAGGTCTTCAACATCATGGCCGTCGGCCGGCCATTCGTGGCGACCGCCCTGCCGGACAGCACCCTGTGGCGGCTGCAGCGCAAGAGCGGCGCTTTCCTGTGCGTACCACCCGACGACCCGGGGCAATTTGCCGACGCGATCCTGCGCCTGGCCGACGATGAGCCGCTGCGGCGCGAGCTGGGGCGGCGTGGCCGCGCCTTCGTCGAACAGAACTATTCCAAGCCGCTGGTCCTCAGCGCCTTCATGAGACGGCTCGATGAGCTGGCGATTGCCCGATAGGAGGCAGAAGTCCGGCGAACGGCCGCACAAGGTCCTCATCCTCGAGCCCGACGCCAACGGCCACTCGCAGGAGTGGCTCGAACATCTGCTGACGTTCGCCGTCACACAACGCGACCATCTTGAAATCTGGATCGCGGCGCCGCCAGCCCTGTGCCGGTCGCTCAGCGGCCTTATTCCCCCGGAAGCTGCCGACCGGATCCACCTGTCGCCCCTGTCGGCGCGGGAATGCCGCTGCTGCACCGTGCACTTTCCCGCGGCCTCCGGCTTTGCACGCTGGTGGATCATGCGGCGGCAGCTCCGACGGCATGGCGTCCGTCGGGGCTTCTTCCTGGCCCTCGACCATGTCTCGCTTCCCCTGGCCCTCGGCCTCGGCGCAGCCGGCGCGCGCCTCTCAGGCATCCTGTTCCGACCGTCGGTGCATTACGCCGACATCGGCAGTTATCGTCCAACCCCCGCCGAACGGCGCCGCGACCTTGTGAAGGCGCTGCTGTACCGGCTGATGCTGCGGAACCCCGCCGTCGAGCGCGTGCTTTCGCTCGATCCCTTCTTCGTTCGCCATGCCCAGACCCGCTACAAGCGGGGCGAGAAGGTATCCGTCCTGCCAGACCCCGCACAGTCGCCGCTCGAAAGCACGACGACGCACGATTGGGGCGGCTTCGTGCCGCCTGGGCGCGTCGGCTTCCTGCTGTTCGGCTATCTCGCCGAACGCAAGGGACCGCTGGCCATCATGGACGCGCTGCGGCTCCTGCCACCTCGGGCCGCCGCGCGTATCGCCGTTCTTTTCGCCGGCAGAGTCGACCCCGCCCTGGTGTCGCAGCTCGAGCAACGCCAACGGCAGCTCGCGAAATGCCAACCCGGACTGTGGCTGCGGATCGACGACCGACGCCTCGACGACGGCGAACTGACGGCGCTGGTGCGCCGCAGCGATGTAGTTCTGGCGCCTTACCTGCGCTTTGTCGGCTCAAGCGGCGTGCTGCTCTGGGCGGCGCGCAATGGCCGCCCCGTCCTGTCCCAGGAATTCGGCCTGGTCGGGCGATTGACCCGCAACCATCGGCTCGGTGTTTCGGTGAATCCGTCCGATCCGCAGGCCCTTGCCGATGCCATGCAGATCATGACCGAGAGAGGACCCGCGACGTTCTTCGATCCTGTCGCTGCGTCGCAATTTGTCGCGGAAAGAACACCGGAGAGATTTGCGTCCCTCGTCCTCGCCACATGATCGCTCGCTTCACGATCGTCCGCCAAGTGCTCGCCGCCTTGTGATCGCCCGCCTTGTGATCAATCTCCCGGTTTCCCTTTGATCACACCATAACGCGCGACACGCGACGACACTGCGCCCGTCAAGGAGTGGTTCATGTCCGACACGGTCAAGCGCACGGTTTCCGAGTCAATCGCCCGGCACTGCATCGCGGCGTTCGATGGTGCGGTCATCTTCGCGATCGGTGTCGCCGTCCTGCGACTCGACCTGCTTCGGGTCGACGTGATGCGGATCAACAGCCTGCAGATCGAAGGGCCCAGCCTCGAATGGCGCCTGGCCATTTTCCTCGCCGCCCTGGCCGCCCTGCTCGGTACCAACCTGCTTGGCCTGTTCGGCGCCTATGACTCTCCTTCCTACGCAAGTCTCCGAAGCTCGATCGCCCGTGTTCTCGCAGGAAGCGCCTGCCTGTTCGCCGCAGTCACCATGGCCGTTCACATGCTCGAGCCTGCCGCTGCCGGGAGCTGGATCGTGGCCTGGTCGCTCGGCACGCTGGCGCTCCTGACGGCTGCCCGGTCCGTGCTCTGGTATCGCACGACGTCCCTGCGGCAGGAGGGCCCACCGAACACAATGATGGCCGTGGTCGGCTCAGGCCCGATCGCCCAGCAACTGTTGCGGGGCTTTTCGAATGGGCAGCCATGTCCGCGCGTGTTCGGCGTCTACGACGACCGGGCCGCGGAACTGCCCTCGCACTGCATGGGCCATCCGATTCGCGGCACGGTCGACGACCTGGTCCGCCACGCGCGAACCGCACGCATCGACACGGTGATCGTCGCCCTTCCCCTGTCGGCCGATCTCCAGCTGGTCGAGACACTGAACCGGCTTCGGATGTTGCCGGTCGACGTGCGACTCTGCCCCGATGCCTTCGGGCTTCGACTGGGCCAGGTCGAAACCAGCCACCTTGCCGGCCACGTCTTCTTCAATGTCATCGACCGGCCGTTGCGCGATTGGCATTCGGTCGCAAAATCGATCGAGGATCGCCTGCTGGGTGCAGCGATCCTGGCGTTGATCGCTCCGGTCCTTCTGGCGATCGCCGTCCTGATCAAGCTCGACAGTCCCGGCCCCGTCCTGTTCCGGCAGAAGCGCTACGGCTTCAACAACGAGCTGATCGACGTGCTGAAGTTCCGCACGATGCACCATGCGTCGGCCGATCCGGAGGCACGTCAGCTGACGCGGCGAAACGATCCGCGCATCACGCGCATCGGCGCCTTGTTGCGGCGCACGAGTCTCGATGAACTGCCGCAGTTCCTCAATGTCATTCGCGGCGAGATGTCCATCGTCGGTCCCCGGCCGCACGCGCTGGCGGCCAAGGCAGGGCCCCTGCTCTACCAGGACGCCGTAAAATACTACGACGCTCGGCATCGCGTTAAGCCCGGCATCACCGGCTGGGCCCAGGTCAATGGCTGGCGCGGCGAGACCGACACTGTCGAACAGATCCGAAAGCGCGTGGAGTACGACCTGTACTACATCGAGCACTGGTCGATCCTGTTCGACCTCAAGATCATCCTGCGCACGATCCTGGGCGGCTTTACGGGCAGCCATGCCTTCTGACCCGGCGGCCGGTCCGAACATGCGCTGCCTGTGGCTCACCCTGGCCGACCCCGATCCTCCGCACAACGGACAGTACGTCTATTCGAGCGGCCTGATCAGTTCGGTGGCGGCCGCCGGCATCGACGTCGAAGTGCTCGGCCTTCGACGGCCGGACTCGGCGCACCGCTACGGAATGCGAAGCGACCACATCGTATGGTGGTTGCCGGACCGGTCGATGAACGTACGGCGGGCGCGCTGGGGGCGGCTCGCCTCAGGCCTGCCGCACACCGCCTACCGTTGCCGGACGGCCGACATGCGCCGCGAACTAGGCGCCCTTCTCGCCCGGGGCGACTGGGACGGCATCGTGTTCGATGGCATCTCGGTAGGCTGGGCGCTTTCAGTCGTCCGCAGGCACTATGCCGGCCACGGGAACCCGCCGCGGATGATCTACGTCTCGCACAATCATGAGGAAACGCTTCATGCCCGGCTGGCGAAGAGCCAGCCGTCGTTCCTCAAGCGGCACGTCGAGCGCCTCGATGCCCTGAAGGTCTCGCGCCTGGAACGGGCCCTGCTGCGCTCGGTCGATTTCGTCAGCACCATCACCCTGGAAGACCAGCTTCTCTACCGGCGCCTGGGGTGCGACAAGCCAATGGAGGTGCTGACTCCCGGCTATCGCGGCAGGCGGGTGAGCGAACGCCAGATCTCCGACGAGACGCCTCGACGCGCGGTGATCGTGGGAAGCTACGACTGGATCGCCAAGCGCATGAACCTGGCGGAATTCTTCGCCATTGCCGATCCAATGTTCGCCGAACGCGGCGCCGAACTGCAGGTCGTCGGCAGTGCCGACGAAGGCTTTCTCGGACCACTGCGCCGCGCAGCGAAGGCAACCAGCTTCACCGGTACCGTGCCCTCCGTATATCCGTACCTGGACAACGCGAGGGCCGCCATCGTTCCGGAGCGTCACGGTGGCGGCTTCAAGCTCAAGATCCTCGAATGCGTCTTCAACCGGCTTCCGGTATTCGCCCTCGCGGATTCGGTCGCCGGCGTTCCCCTGGTACATGGCGAGAGCATCATGCTCTACGCCGACCACGGCGCGCTGGCGCGCGGCGTCCTGGATGCCATTGACGACTATTCTCTTCTGAATCGCCTCCAGGAGCGCGCCTATGCCGCCTGCCACAAGCACTTCGACTGGGAGAGTCGCGGCCGCCAGCTCCTCCAGGCGATCGCCGCCTGACCACTGCCGATTCAAGCGGCGGGCAACGCCCCCCGAATAAGGCCGAAGGAGAAGCTCGACCATGAACCGCGATACGCGACGTGTCTTGTTGGGGCTCGGCCTGGGGGCGGGGTTGGCGCTGCCGATCGCCTCGTCGTCGCCGCAGAACAACCCGTCGAATTCCGGCCTTCCGCCGGGCACACGGATGCTGTCGGCAGCGGACTTTGGCGCGCGCGGCGACGGCACGACCGACGACACCGCGGCGCTGCAGTCGGCACTCGACACCGCGTTTGCGCCGACCGGTCCGGGCTTCCTGGTGATACCTCCGGGCACCTACAGGGTGACACGCACGCTTCGCGTCAGCCCGGCAGCGGGCAAGAGCGGCGACATCACGCGCCATCACGGCATCCAGGGCCACGGCGCCCGGATCCAGTCGGCTATCACCAACGGCGGCAACGTACTGGAGTTCGTCTGCCGATCGACGATCCGTTACCTTCTCCTGGAAGGTCTGGACATCCATGGCGGGGGACGGGAGGGACACGGGCTTTACGTCGAGTGCGAGGAGCGCGACCACTACCTCTACAATGCCTGCCTGCGCGACATCGTCGTCCATGGCTGCGGCGGCGACGGATTGCGCCTGATCGGCAATGTCTTCGAATGCCAGCTGTTCAACGTCTACGCCCGGGACAATCGCCGCAACGGCGCGACCTTCGGCCATGGCGCGCGGGCCGGCATCCTGTCGGCCATTCACGTCTTCGGGTCGGTGTTCGGACAGAACGGCCGCAACGGCGCCGCCATGATCAACGCCTGCTATGACGTCTCGTATCATGGCTGCTATTTCCTGCTGAACGCGCGGGAGGGGCTGCTCGCGGAGAATGGCTGCACCCTGCTCAGCAATTGCGGCTTCGAGAACAATTTCGAATCGGCCCCGGACTTTGCCCGTGGCGGACCGGGCATCGCCCTCAACAGTTTCGGCACGCTGATCGGTTGCACGGCCTACTCGGTGTCCAAGCAGACACGGCTGGTCCAGGCCGCCATCGCAAGCCAGCTCGTGATGATCGGCTGCTCCGGCAGCGGAGATAGCCAGGCAAGGCGTGCCGGACTGGCGAGAATTGGCGGCAGCGGCAGCGCCCGCGCCACGATCATCGCGCCCTCGGGCGAGATCGAATACGAGAAGGGCTTCGAGGGAATCGAGATCGCAGCGTCCGGTGGCCACGGCCTGCGATTGGGGTCGCGCTGGCAAAGCGCCAACCTGATGCAGCTCGGTGACTACAGATTCTGGATCGATCGGGCGGGCCGGCTTCGGCTCAAGAAGGGCACGCCCCAGTCGGACGACGACGGTCAGGCCGTCGCCGCCGGATGAGACCGGCTCGCGCCTCCCTGGCCTCCTGCCGGGAGGCTCACGCCGAAATGCGCTGCCTGACCGTGTCGATATGGTCGATGAACCAGCGGTAGGTGCTCTCGAGTCCCTGCCGCAACGGGACACCGGCCCGCCAGCCCAGCGAGGACGCGAAGGATGTATCCACCATCTTCTGGGGCGCGCCATCGGGCCGGGAGGTATCGAACCGCATTCCGCCCTTGTAGCCCACGACATCGCAGACCAGTTCCACGAGTTCACGGATGGTCACGTCGGCGCCAGGTCCCAGATTGACGATCTTCTCGTCGGAATAATTCTTCATCAGGAAGACGATGCCGTCGGCGGCATCGTCGACATGCAGGAACTCGCGCCGCGCCAATCCCGTCCCCCACACGTCGATCGCCGGAGCGCCGGCGAGCTTCGCCGTATGCGCCTTGACGATCAGGGCGGGCATGACGTGGCTCTGCATCAGGTCGAAATTGTCGCCGGGACCGTAGAGGTTGGTCGGCATGGCCGAGATGAAGTCGCAGCCGTACTGCCGGCGATAGGCCTGGCCGAGCTTGATGCCGGCGATCTTGGCCACCGCGTACCACTGGTTGGTCGGCTCGAGCGGGCCGGTCAGGAGTGCGTCCTCGAGGATCGGCTGCGGCGCCAGCCGCGGGTAGATGCAGGACGATCCGAGCAGGATCATCTTCTCCGTACCGAACCGGCGCGCCGCCTCCGTGACATTGGCCTGGATCATCAGGTTGTCGTAGATGAACTCGGCGGGCCGGGTGCTGTTGGCATGGATGCCGCCGACACGGGCGGCGGCCAGGAAGATTGCCTG
>CAYZQZ010000028.1:0-18693 GCA_964480235.1 uncultured Reyranella sp.
AGTACGCCAAGGCCGCGCTCGAAAAGCTCGGCGCCTGGGACGGCGTGAAGGACCGGATCGCCCAGGCCGAGAATGTGCGGGCGGCCCTGTTGCTGGTCTCGCGCGGCGAGGCGACGCTCGGCATCGTCTACGCAACCGATGCCGCGGCCGACCCCAACGTCAGGATCATCGCGGAGTTCCCCGCGGGTTCGCATCCGCCGGTCATCTATCCGGCGGCGATCCTGAAGAGCGCCAACTCTCCCGACGGAACCGCCTTCTTCGACTACCTCAAGACCGCCAAGGCCCGGCCCTCGTGGGAGAAGCAGGGCTTCACGGTGCTGGCGAAATCCGCCTCGTCCACATGAGCCGCGAAGCATGACCCTGTCGGCGGAGGAGTGGACGGCGGTCCGGCTCAGCCTGCTGGTTGCCGTCACGGCAATGACGGCCAGCCTGCCGTTCGGCGTGGCGGTGGCGTGGCTGCTGGCGCGCGGCCGCTTCTGGGGCAAGAGCCTGCTCGACACCATCGTCCACCTCCCGCTGATCCTGCCGCCCGTGGTGACCGGCTACCTGCTGCTGATCCTGTTCGGTAAGAAGGGACCGATCGGCGCCTTCCTCGACCAGACCTTCGGCATCGTCTTCGCCTTCCGCTGGACCGGCGCGGCGCTCGCCTGCGCGATCATGGGCTTTCCCCTGATGGTGCGCGCCATCCGGCTGTCGATCGAAGCGGTGGATATCCGGCTCGAAAGCGCGGCCGGCACGCTCGGCGCCAATCCCTTCTGGGTGTTCCTGACCATCACCCTGCCGCTCTGCCTGCCCGGCGTGATCGCGGGCGCGATCCTCGCCTTCGCCAAGTCAATGGGCGAGTTCGGTGCCACCATAACTTTCGTCTCCAACATCCCGGGCGAAACCCAGACGCTGCCGTCGGCAATCTACACCTTCACCCAGGTGCCGGGCGGCGATGCCGGCGCAATGCGCCTCACCCTGATCTCGGTCGCGATCTCGATGGGCGCGCTGCTCGTGTCCGAGCTGCTCGCCCGGCGCGTCGGGGCACGACACGCCGCGACATGAGCCTCGACGTCGACGTCGACCACCGGCAGGGCAGCTTCCACCTGGCCGCCCGTTTCACGGCGCAGCCGGGACTGACCGCCCTGTTCGGCCGCTCCGGCTCCGGCAAGAGTACGCTGGTCAACATCGTGGGCGGCCTGATTCGTCCCCAGCGCGGCACGGTGTCGGTCGACGGTCAGGTGCTGGTCGACACCGAGGGCGGCGTCTTCGTGCCTGCCCATCGCCGCCGCGTCGGCTACGTCTTCCAGGACAGCCGGCTGTTTCCCCATCTCAGCGTGCGGCGAAACTTGCTCTACGGGCGCTGGTTCTCGCGCGGCACCGACGATACGGCAAGCGACGTGGATGCCGTCGTGAAGCTGCTCGATATCGGACGCCTGCTCGAGCGGCGGCCGGACTCGCTGTCAGGTGGCGAAAAGCAGAGAGTCGCGATCGGCCGCGCCCTGCTTGCACGCCCGCGCCTGCTGCTGATGGACGAGCCTTTGGCCTCGCTCGACGAGGCACGTCGCGCCGAGATCCTGCCCTACATCGAACGGCTGCGCGACGAAGCGGGCGTGCCGATCCTCTATGTCAGCCACTCCGTCGCCGAAGTGGCGCGACTCGCCACCACGGTCGTGATCCTCACCGACGGTGCGGTAACGGCGGTAGGTCCGGTCTCCGATATTCTACCTCTGGCCGATGCCAGCGACAGCGGCGCCGTGCTCGACGCCACGGTCAATCGGCACGACGACGAATTTCGCCTGACCATCCTCGACAGCTCTGCGGGCGAGCTGCAGGTGCCACGCCTCGCGGCGCCGCCCGGCACCCATGTACGCGCCTACATTCGCGCCCGCGACGTCATGCTCTCGCTCGGCCCGCCGCAGGACATCAGCGCCCTCAACGTGCTGGTTGGGAAGGTCGAGCAGATCGTGCCAAGCGGCGCTCAAGCCGATGTCAGGTTGAACTGCAACGGCGCCGTCGTCATGGCTCGTCTGACCGCCAAGTCGGTGCACCGGTTGGCGCTGTCCCCAGGCACCGGTGTCTATGCCGTGATCAAGAGCGTATCCTTCGAGCGCAGCTAGGAGTCCCCATGCCGCACCTCAGCATCCGCATCGATTTCGACGAGGAAGGCCGGCTCGGCCCCGGCAAGGTGACGCTGCTCGAACGTATCGCCCGAGAAGGCTCGATCTCCGCCGCCGGCCGCTCGATGAATATGTCCTACAAGCGCGCCTGGGAGCTGGTCTCGGAGATCAACGAGAGCTTCGCCGAACCCCTGGTCTCGGCCCAGACCGGCGGCAAGTCCGGCGGCGGCGCGGTGCTGACCGAGCGCGGGCAGGAGCTGATCCGTCACTATCGCGCCATCGAGCGCAAGGCACTTTCAGCGACATCCGCCCATCTCAGGGCGCTGCAGGCAATTTCCCGCAAGGGCCGACGCGCCTGACGCGCTATGCTCGGGCGGCCAACGCCCGAGGTCACGAATGTCGTCGCTCCCTCTGCCACTGCAGCCCCGCTTCATCACGCTGACCTTTGCCGTCGCGGCAACCGTAGCGTTTGCCGCGGCGTGGGCTGCAATGCCCTATTCGATCTGGCTGATCATCGGCTTCGCCGTCGCTTCCTTCCTGACCCTGGTCGGCATCCACGACCTGATGCAGACGCGGCACGCCATCCTGCGCAACTATCCGATCGCGGCGCATCTGCGCTTCATCTTCGAGGAGATCCGCCCGGAGCTGCGGCAGTATTTCTTCGAGGGCGACAAGGACGGCACGCCGTTCAGTCGCGACCGCCGCGCCATCGTGTACCAGCGCGCCAAAATGGCGCTCGACGTGCGGCCGTTCGGCACCCAGTACGATGTCTACGCCACCGGCTACGAATGGATGAGCCATTCCATCGCGCCCCGCCCGGTATCGAAAGAGCCGTTCCGGATCATGATCGGCGACAGCGAATGCGCGAAGCCGTACTCAGCTTCGGTGTTCAACATCTCGGCGATGAGCTTCGGCGCGCTATCGGCCAACGCCATCCGGGCCCTGAACGGCGGCGCCAAGCTCGGCGGTTTCGCGCACGATACCGGTGAGGGCGGCTACAGTCCCTATCACCGCGAGATGGGCGGCGACATCATCTGGGAGATCGGCTCGGGCTATTTCGGCTGCCGCAATACCGACGGCACCTTCAACGCCGAGAAGTTCGCCGAATCGGCATCCAACGAGCAGATCAAGATGGTCGAGCTGAAGCTCAGCCAGGGCGCCAAGCCCGGTCACGGCGGCGTGCTGCCTGCCCCCAAGGTCAGCCCCGAGATCTCGCAGACCAGAGGCGTGCCGGTCGGCGAGGATTGCATTTCGCCTTCCCAGCACAGCGCCTTCACCACGCCGGTCGAGATGATGAAGTTCATTGCCGAGATGCGGCGGCTGTCGGGCGGCAAGCCGGCCGGCTTCAAGCTCTGCATCGGCCACGAATGGGAATTCCTGGCGATCTGCAAGGCGATGCTCGAGACCGGCATCTACCCCGACTTCATCGTGGTCGACGGCAAGGAGGGCGGCACCGGCGCCGCGCCGATGGAGTTCGTCGACCATATCGGCAAACCGATGCGTCAGGGCCTCTACTTCGTGCACAACGCCCTGATCGGGATCGGCGCGCGCCACCGCATCAAGATCGGCGCGGCCGGCAAGATCATCACCGCCTTCGACATCATCCGTGCCCTGGCACTGGGTGCGGACTGGTGCAATGCCGCGCGCGGCTTCATGTTCGCGGTCGGCTGCATCCAGTCGCAGTCCTGCCACACCGACCGCTGCCCGACCGGCGTGGCGACCCAGGACCCGCTGCGCCAGCGCGCACTGGTCGTGCCCGACAAGATGCAGCGCGTCGCCAATTTCCATCGCGCCACCCTGCACGAGCTCGCGGAGATGACGGCGGCGGCCGGCCTCGACCATCCGCGCGAGTTCAAGCCGATTCACATCTCGCGCCGCATCTCGCCGAGCGAGGTCGTGACCTTTGCCGACGTCTATCCGCCGCTCACCGAAAACGAGCTGATCTCGGGCTCAGGCAAGCCGCGCTGGCAGCAACCATGGGACATGGCCGACCCGCATTCCTTCCGCGCAAAAGTGCGCTGACGTCACCAGGGTCCGGACCCGAACAGCTCCGCAAATTTTTCGCGGCTCACCTCGAGTGGCGGCGATGGACGGCCTGGCCGGAATCGGATCGTCCAGGCCGAGTAACCCGACATGAAGAAACGCGCTTCCTCGCCGGCCAGCGTATCGCCCTCGGCGTCCTGGAGGCCGATGGCCTGCGGGTACCAGCTGCCGTGCACCACGATCTGCAACGGCGGCGACCATCCCGCGGGATCGGCAGGATCGCGGTTGAACGAGACATGGACGCCGCGCTGCACGATGTCGCCGCGGCCACCCTCGGTGCGATTGAGCAGCATGACGTAGCTCGAGATCGCGCGATTGAAATGAACCGCTGGCCCCCAATAGGCCGCCGGGTCGGAATGCCGCCATCCCCGATCGACCGCGAAGAACGGCGTGGCCGCCAGGCCCGGATCATGCGGCTGCCAGGAGCCTTCCCTCCAGACCTCCAGCCCCGACGGCCGCTCGCGCGATGCCACGGGATAGCGCAGCACCGAAATGCCCTGTGCGGCTTCGTCGGTCACGTAGCTGGTGTAGTGCAGGTAGAACCAACGCGACTCCCGGTCGGGGATCACGGAGAAATCGCCGCAGCCGCCCGCGACGAAGCCGTTGCCGTAAAAGCGGTCGGCTGAAGCCAGCGGCGCGCGCAGCAGATCGCCGAGCAGGCGCCAGGTGCGGCCCTCGTCGTCCGAGCGCAGGGCGCCTACATGGGGCAGGAACAGCCGCGTGGCGCCCGGCACCTTTTCTTCGGCGTGATACCAGCCGAACAGCGCGCCGTCGGGCGCGCGCCAGACCGACTGGATCCATTTGCCCACCCCTGGCGCGGGGTCGTCGACATAGCCGACCGTCGCGAAGGAACCGTCGGGCCAAGATCCCCGGGTGCTGCAGCGCATGGTGTGGCCGATCGGCAGGTAGTGCGACACGAAGGTCAGCGTCTCTCCCGCTTGCCGCAGCAGCGGCGAGTTGGAATCGGTGCGCCGCTGGGACGACGGATGAAGCAGCAGCGGCGGCGCGGGCCGGAAATCGGCGGCGAAGGCGGGCTGGTCGGTCACGGCGTCAGAATGCGCCAATCGGCGCATGGCTCCATGACCTGAATCAAGGTTGTCATCGCGCCGCCTTTGTTCCAGCAATGGCCCAACCAACCGACTCTGGGGAAACGCCAATGACCGCACCGTTCGATTTCGCGACGCTGATCGCGCCCGGCCAGCCTGCGCCGGCCGTCAAATGGAACGGCTTTCCGAAGTACAATTTCATCGGCGGCCACAACGACGCCAAGCACGTGCCGGTCGACGCGCTGATCGAGGCGGCCACCACGGTGCTGCGGCGCGAGGGCGCCAGCCTCGCCACCTACGGCCTGAACAGCGGTCCCCAGGGCTATCGGCCGCTGCGCGAGTTTCTCGCGGGCAAGCTCAAGGGCCATGCCGGCATCGACTGCGCGGCCGACGAGATCATGATGATCTCGGGCTCGACCCAGGCGCTCGACCTGATCAACGGCCTGCTGGTCGGCAAGGGCGATACCGTGCTGATCGAGCAGGAAACCTACGGCAGCGCCATCAACCGTCTGACCCGCATCGGCGCCAACGTCGTCGGCATCCCGCTCGACGAGGAAGGCCTGCGGCTCGACGTGCTCGCCGAGAAGCTGGCCGAGCTCAAGGCCAAGGGCATCACGCCGAAATACATCTACACGATCCCGACGGTGCAGAACCCGACCGGCGGCATCATGGGCGAGAAGCGCCGCGCCGAACTGCTGGCGCTGGCCCGCAAGTACGGCGTCATGATTTTCGAGGACGAGTGCTATTCCGACCTGATCTGGAGCGGCAAGCGCCCGCCCTCGCTCTACGCCATGGCCAAGGGCGAGGGCGTGATCCATATCGGCTCGTTCTCCAAATCGATCGCACCGGCGCTGCGCGTCGGCTACATCGTCGCCAAGTGGGAAGTGCTGTCGCGCCTGCTGGCGCTCAAGCTCGACGCCGGCTCGGGCGCGCTGGAGCAGATGGTGCTGGCCGAGTTCTGCACCAAGCACTTCGCCGACCATGTGCCGAAGCTCAACAAGGCGCTCGGCCACAAGCTGCAGGTGCTGCGCGAGGCACTGGCCGAGCAGTTCGGCACCGCCGCCGAGTTCGGCGACCCGCCGGGCGGCATCTATCTCTGGATCAAGCTGCCGGAAAACGTCGACACGGTGAAGCTCGGCCAGGCTGCCCTGGCCGCCGGCGTGGCGCTCAATCCCGGCCCGGAATGGTCGGTCAACAAGCCCTACGCCCGCAACCGGCTGCGCCTGTGCTTCGCAAACCCCGATCCGCAGACGATTAAGGAAGGCGTCGCCGTCCTGGCCGAGGTCTGCCGGCGCGAGTTCGGTGTGCCGTTGCGCAGCTCCAACATCGAGAAGCGCTGACGCCTCACATTGCCTTCGGCGCCAGCACCATCCAGTTGACGCCGAACTTGTCGGAGACCTGGCCGAACTTGTGGGCGAAGAACGTCTCGCTCATGGGCATGGTCACCTTGCCGCCCTGACCGAGGGCGGCGAACATCTTCTCCGCCTCGGCGGCCGTCGCGGTGTTCAGCGTGAGCGACACACCCGAGAAACTCGAGTTGCCCGTGCAGTGGCCGTCGGACGCCATGATCTGCGTGTCGCCAAGGCGGAACGCCGCATGCATGACCTTGTTCTTCGAGCTCTCCTGGATATGCGGCTGCACCTCGGGCGGCGCATCCTTGAACAGCATGACGACTTCGATCTTGGCGCCGAGCGCGGACTTGTAGAAGTCGAGCGCCTCCTGGGCGCGGCCTTCAAACGAGAGATAGGGCTGTACGTTCATGATCGTCTCCTCGGTCAGGGGGATGGGTCGGTCGAAAGAAAGGCGGCGAAGCGCTCCAGCGCACTGGTCCAGCCACCGCGGTGTCCGTCGCAGGATTCCGAGGTCTCGAAGTTGACGTGGTGGAGCGCGACCCGCGTGCCACCCGGGATCTCCTCCAGCGTCACCGTGACGAGGGTGATCGGATCGACCATGCCGTCGGCATATTCCGTCGTGTAGGTGAAGGACAGGACGGCGGGTGCTGTCACCTCGCGATAGACGCCATGCTTGGCGATCACGGTCCCGTCGGGCACGCGCATGGTGCGGCGCCAGATCCCGCCCGGCCGCACGTCCATCTCGCAGGTGAGCGGCGTGCAGTCCTGCGGCGCCCACCACAGGGCAGCCTGCCGCGGATCGATCCAGGCGGCGAAGACCCGCTCGCGGCTGGCCTTGATGTCGCGCACGACCGTCAGTTCCTGCCGCGGCGATTTCAGTGCGACGTTCATTTGTTCCTCACGAACTCGATGTCCATGACGATCTCGATGGGATCGGCGAACATGACCGGCATCGAAAAATCCTGCGGCTTGATCCAACCGCTGGCATGGACGCCCAGGCGCGACTGGCCGCCGAAGCCCTTGCCGGCGCCAATCAGGGACACCTCGAACGTCACCGGCGCGGTCTTGCCAAGCAAAGTGAGTTGGCCCTCGATCGTGCCGAGCGTGGCGCCGGCCTGGCGAAATGCCGTCGAGGCGAAGGTGATCTCGGGAAAGCGCGGCGCGTTCAGGAACGCGGGACCCGCCAGTTCGCTGGCAAAGCCCTTCACGTTGGAGGTGATCGACTCGGTCCTGACCGACGCCGTCACCTTCGAACCGGCGACGTTGGCCGGATCCCAGGTCAGGGTGCCCGACACCTTGTCGAAACGGAAGACGCTGTAGGAATAGCCGATGTGGGACACGCGGGCGAACACCGCCGCGTGGTCGGGATCGATCGAGTAGGTGCCGGCCTCGGCATGGGCGATGTTGCGCTCTCCGCAGAACACTCCCGGCGGCACGCCGGGCGGGCAGGCCCCCTGCGCGGACGCTGCGGGCGGAACCGCAGCCAGCGCCAGGGCGAGCGAGAGAGCGCGCAGACCCGTCATGTCACTTCTCAGCCACAGCCTTCAGCGCCTGCAGGCCGGCCTCGAAGTCCGTGCCCACCATCTTGTCCATGTTCATGAACACCTGCATCACCTTGCCCAGGAAGACGTTGGGTCCATACATCGCCCAGGTGACGTTCGTGGCATCGCCCTGTGGCGTCATTGTGAACTCGGCGGTGTTGTGCGCCTCGAACGGCGTGAAGAAGTCGAGTTTGATCACCACTTTCGACGGCGCGGCGGTGTCGGTGATCTCCATGCGGCCATGGCCGACATTCTTGTCGCCATCCCATTCGTAGATCGCGCCCTTGCCGCTCTGCGAGCCCGAGAAGGTCCGTTTCATGCCCGGATCCTTCTTCTCGTAGGGCGACCAGCCGCCCCAGCCTTTCAGGTCGACGATCAGCGGGTAAATCTTGTCGGGCGGCGCCTTGATCGCCAAACTGCGCTGGACGCGGAACTCGTTGGGTTTGGTGGCGGCCAGGATCAGGATGATTGCAACCGCGACCAGCACGACCGCCGCGACGATGCCGGCAACTTTCAGCATTCCAGGGCCCTCGATGAATGCGGGAGCACAACGCTTAACCCGCTAGTTAACAATTAAGAACCTCTCCCCGCCCTGTCAACGGCACATCGTCAACCGCTCCTCAAACGACCCGAAAGTTTCTCATGCCCCTGATACGCACCGGCCGTCCCGCCACCCTGGCGCCGAATGGCATCGTCACCTGCCCACACAGCCTCGCGAGCGCCGCCGGTATCGACGTGCTGCGCGCCGGCGGCAGCGCGATCGACGCCGCGATTGCCACCAGCGCTGCGCTTTCCGTGCTCTACCCGCACATGACCGGCGTGGGCGGCGACGCCTTCTGGCTGATCTGGGACGCGAAAGCCAAACAGGTCCGCTACATCGACGGCGGCGGCCGGGCCGCGCAGAGCGGCACGGTCGAGGCCTTCGCGCGGCGCGGCCTGAGCGAGGTACCTTACCGCGGTCCGCTGCCAGCAACGCTTACCGTGCCTGGCGCCGTGGCGAGCTGGAGCGAGGCGCATGCGGCTTACGGCCGACTGCCGCTCGCGCGCTGCCTCGAAAGCGCAATCGGCTATGCGCGCGACGGCTTTCCGGTGACGGCGCGGCTCGCCGCATGGCGCGAGGTGGCGCGCAGCGAGCTCGAGAAGTGCCCGCATGCCTCGGCGATCTTCCTGACGGACGGCGCGGTGTTGAGGAATCCCGACCTCGCGCGAACCTTGCAGGCTATCGCCGCCAACGGCCGGGCCGGCTTCTACGAAGGCGAGGTCGCGGCCGAACTGGTGCGCTATGCCCGTGCCCATGACGGCTTCTTCACCGAAGCCGACGTCTCAGCCCAGGCCGCGCGCTGGGAGGAGCCGCTCAAGGGCACCTACCGCGACGTCACGATCTACGAGACGCCGGCGCCGACGCAAGGGTTCACGGTGCTCGAGATGCTGAACCTGCTCGAGCCGCTCGGCATGAAGGACAAGCCCTTCCTGGGCCCCGACTACGTCCATCACATGGTGCAAGCCAAGCAGCTTGCCTATCACGACCGCGACCGCCATCTCGCCGATCCGCGCTTCGCCGACGTGCCGATGGCGCGGCTGATCTCCAAGAAATATGCCGACGAACGCCGCGGCCTGATGGACCCCGCGCGTGCCCTGCCGTGGGACAGGATCCCGTCCTGGGGCAGCCTCGCCGGCGACACGGTCTACATCGCCGTGATCGACAAGGACGGCAACGCGGTGTCGCTGATCCATTCGCTCTATGGCGGCTTCGGCGCCGCCGTCGTGGCCGGCCGTACCGGCGTGGTGCTGCAGAATCGCTCGGCCTATTTCTCGCTCGATCCCGCGAGCCCCAACCGGGTCGAACCGGGCAAGACGCCGCTGCACACGCTGATTGCCTCGATGGCTTTCCGGAACGACAGGCTGTGGGCGGTCCTGGGCTGCATGGGCGCCGACGGCCAGCCGCAGATCCATCTGCAGACCTACATCGCCCTGATCGACCATGGCCGCGACATCCAGGAGGCGCTGGAGACGCCACGCTTCCTGTCGGGCCGCTTCGCCATCGGCGAGCCGCGTGACACGCTGCACATCGAAGGCCGCTTTCCAGCCGAGACCATCGCCGAACTCAAACGGCGCGGCCACATGGTCAATCCATGGGGCGACTGGGACGAACTGGCGGGCCACGCGCACGGCATCACCATCGATCCCGAAAGCGGCCTGAAAATCGGCGGCAGCGACCCGCGCAGCGACGGCGCGGCGATCGGCTATTGAGCGACAACGACAGTTTGTATGGTTACTAGAAGTGACCGTCAGACTGACGGGAATCTAACGGTCACTTCAGGCGTCGGTCGGACCAAGGAAGTGCCGCGGCTCTCGCTACTGGGTGCGCAAACTGCGCAAACTCGGATCCCCCAACACCCTCGAAAAATCTCTATATAATTCTTTAGCCAGCCCAAGTCCTTGCAGTGGTTGCGTTTTTGGCTTCGTCGCGCAATTTTTGCCGCTTTCTAAAGAATTATATAATTATAAAGTCTCTCTAAAATGGAAGCGCCTTCGACCCGAGACACGGCTACACCATCGAGCCGCAATGCGACCAATATAGCTATTATCGCAATCAGTGTCAAGGCCCGAGGACTGCGAGTCAGGCGCTGCCACCCACCAGCATGTAGATCACGCCGGCCAGCGAACTGGCCAGCAGCACCGGCACCATGCCGAACTTGAAGCGAAACACCGCGAGCGCCGCGCAGGCCGCCAGCAGCATCGACGGCAGATTGGCGGAAGCGACCACCGGCACGTCGACTGTGGCGCCGAGCGCCTGAACATGTTCGTGTCTCGCGAACAGTACCTGAAGGGCGAACCAAACCGCGAGGTTGAGGATCACGCCGACCACGGCGGCAGTCACCGCGCCGAGCGCCGCCGACAGCGCCTTGTTGGCACGCAGCGCCTCGACGAACGGTGCGCCGAAGAAGATCCAGAGGAAGCAGGGCGTGAAGGTAACCCAGGTGGTGAGCAGGCCGCCCAGCGTGCCGGCAACGATCGGGTTGAGGGTTCCGGGCGACCGCCAGGCACCGAGAAAGCCCACGAACTGCGTCACCATGATCAGCGGGCCGGGCGTGGTCTCGGCCATGCCGAGCCCGTCCAGCATCTCGCCCGCCGTCACCCAGTGATACTGATCGACCGCCTGCTGGGCGACATAGGCCAGCACCGCATAGGCGCCGCCGAACGTGACGATGGCCATCTTGCTGAAGAACAGCGAGATCTGGGTGAAGACGTTGTCGCCCCCCAGCCAGAGATAGAGCCCGGCCACCGGCACCAGCCACAGCGCCAGGAAGATGGCGCTGATGGTGAGCGACCAGCTCAGATTCGGGCGGGCGTGCTCGGGCGTTTCCTCACCGAGCAGCGAGTCCGCGTCGGCGATCTGCGCGGTCCCGACCTTGCCGTGGCCGCCACCGCTCAGGAATGCCTGCCAGCCCATCCGCCCGCCGACCCAGCCGAGCAATGCGGCGAGAACGATGATGACCGGAAACGGCACGTCGTAGAAAAAGATCGCGACGAACGCCGACGCTGCAACGCCGCGCAGCACGTTGTTCTTCAGGGCGCGCCTGCCGACCCGCAGCACCGCCTCGACCACGATTACCAGCACCGCGGCCTTCAGGCCGAAGAACAGGCCCTGCACCAAGCTGACCTTGCCCAGCAGTACGTAGATCCAGCTGAGCGCCATGATGGCGATCAGGCCCGGCAGCACGAACAGGCCGCCAGCTGCGAGCCCGCCCCTGGTCCGGTGCATCAGCCAGCCGATATAGGTCGCGAGCTGCTGCGCCTCGGGGCCCGGCAGCAGGGTGCAGTAATTCAGCGCCTGCAGGAATCGCTGGTCGCCAATCCACTTCTTCTCTTCGACGATGATGCGATGCATCACCGCGATCTGGCCGGCCGGCCCGCCGAAGGAAAGCGCGGCGACGCGCGCCCAGACCTTCATCGCCTCGCCGAAGGGAACGCCGTGATCCTTCATTTCGCACCCTTCTTGATGGCAAACGAATCGTAGAGGCCGTCGAGCAGGACGGCGCCGCGCGCCAGCCGCTGCTCGTCGTCCGCGCCCGGCGCCGCGATGCCGGCGATCAGGCTCTTCACGCCGGCAGTCTCGGCGCGGCCGTACTTGTCGTCCTTGAGGTCGATGTCGTGGATGATCTCGGCGATGGCGGTCAGGGCCGCGTCGTCGAGACCGGCATCGCCCAGCAGCACCTCGAAGGTGCAGCGGTCGCCGCGATGGCTGAACTCACCCTCGAACATGTCGAAGCGCAGCTCGCCAGGCTCGTGGCGGTGGCCGGCTGACGGCACGAACTTGAAGCGTGCTCCCTTGTCGATGAAGCGCTTGATCAGCCAGGCCGAGGCGATGCGGTCGACCTGCACGCCTGTCCGGGTGACCCAGGTGCGATCCCTGAGCGCGCCGGTGACCGGTGCTGCCTTCGTCCCTGGCATATCGTCCTCCTGTTTCAAGGCGTCCTCGAGACCCGACACCAGCCCTTGTGCAGCGGCCCGACTTTCGGCGCCGAAGAAATCGATCGCGACCACGGCATCGAGCTGCTTGCGCAGACGGCCAGTGAGGCCCGCGATCTCGGCCAATGCGTTGTCCGGAAGGTCGCCCGCCCCGAGCCGCGCCGCCGCCTCGCGCGCTTCGCCGGCAATGCGCAGGTAGTCCTCCTCGCGTGCCGAGTCGAACAGCCCCTGCAATTCGAGATCAGTCATGCCCTCGACCAGCGTCGCCTCGCAGATCAGCGCGTCGCCGCCGTTCTCCTCGATCTCCTTGGCGAGCCAGGCGAAGTCCTCGCGCGTCTCGCCATTGGCCGGCAGCGCGTAGACCGTGTTCTTCACCGTCACCGCGCCCAGCGCCTGCAGCCGCCGCCACACCTTCACGCGGGCATAGGCCGGCTTCGCCGGAAGCTGGTGGATCAGGAGAAGCCAGCGCGGCCCCGCTTCCATCAGGGAGCGTCCATTGACATGGCACAGCGGTATCACACCAGTAATGGCTGTTGCAACGACTGTATCAATAACTCCTTGTGAACCTGAAAACAAAGACTAATATGGAATGAAACGACTGTATCAAAGGATTAGTCCATGACATTTACCGCCCGCCCCATCGGCTTCAAGCCGGGCCGTTTGAAGGGCATCCCGCCCCGGCTGATCGCCAGCCACTACGAGAACAACTACGGCGGCGCGGTGCGCCGATTGAACGCCATCCGCTCCGATCTCGGCACCCTCGACCCGGCAACCGCCCCCGGCTTTCGCCTGAACGGGCTGAAGCGCGAGGAGCTGATCGCGACTAATTCGATGCTGCTGCACGAGGTGTATTTCGACTCGCTGGGCGAAGGCGGCGGCGCCGATCCGGACGGTCCGCTCGGCGAGGCGGTCGCCCGAGATTTCGGCTCGATCGCCAAGTGGCGCGCCGAGTTCTCCGCGATGGGCAAGGCGCTGGGCGGCGGCTCGGGCTGGGTGGTGCTCACGCGCTCGCCGCGGGACGGGACCCTGTCGAACGTCTGGTCGGCCGATCACACGCATGCCATGGCAGGCGGCACGCCGCTGCTCGCGCTCGACATGTACGAGCATTCCTATCATCTCGAGTTCGGGGCCAACGCCGGCGCCTATGTCGACGCCTTCATGGCCAACATCGCGTGGACAGGCGCGGCCGCCCGCTTCGCCGGCAAGTCTCTCGAGGCCAGGAGCACGATGGTGGATCCGCCCACCGCGCAGGCAATGCTCGCTGCCAATCCCGACATGCTGGTGATCGATGCCCGACTGGAAGCCGACGCCAAGATGATTCCGTTCCGTCTGCGCGGCGCGCAGCGCGTGCCACCCGATCGCGTCGCCGCTCTCGTAAAGGCGCTGCCGAAGGGCCGCAAGGCGCTGGTCTATTGCGCCTGGGGTTTCGAGATCGGCGGCAATTGCGCGGCGGCGCTGCAGGACAGCGGCATCGACGCCGTGGCAGTGGCCGGCGGCATAGGCGCCTGGCGCGCCAACGGCTTTCCCACCGAACCATTCAAGGAAGGAGAAGACTCATGAAATGGGTCACACGTGAGCGTCCCAAGATCGACCGGATCGCCTGCCCCTGGCTGATCGCGCGCTTCATCGACAAGCAACCGGAATTTCTCTACGTGCCGGCCGACAAGGTGCTGAGCGTCGCCACGCAGACCGGCGCCGAACCCTACGACATCCCGGACGTGAAATTCAGCCATGTCGGCGAGAACTGCAGCTTCGACGCCTTCATCGCCGAGTACAAGCTGAAGCAGCCCGGGCTCGACAAGCTGGCCGACATCGTGCGCCGCGCCGACACTTCGCGGCTCGACCTGACGCCGCAGAGCCACGGCCTGTTCGCGATCTCGCTCGGCCTCAGCCATTGCTTCGCCGACGACCACGAGATGCTGAAGCACGGCATGGTGATGTACGACGCGCTCTACGCGTGGTGCCGCAGCCTGACCGGCGAGACGCACAACTGGCCGCCCAAGATGAATTGAGGCGGCGATAGCTGTCCGACCGCAAAGCCTGCCGAACGGCCCGCCGCGCAGGCCATTGCCTTCCGCTTGTTCACCAATTTCAAGTGAGCGTCATGCCCCTCGAACTGGTCGGCCACGTTCCCCTGCCCCAACACACCGGCAAAGGCGGTTTCGACCATGCCGCCGTCCACACTGCGACCGGCCATGTCTACGTCGCCCACACCGCAAACAGTGCGGTCGATGTGCTGAATGCCAATCGGCATCTCTTCTCGATCCCGGACCTGCCCGGCGTCGCCGGAGCCCTGGTGAGCGACGAGGCACAGCTGATCTTCACCTCGAACCGGGGCGAGAACACCGTCGGCATCTTCGCCCCTGGGCCCGATCCGAAAGTCACGAAAGTGCCAGTCGGCATCGGACCGAACGGCCTCGCCTACGACCACGTCAAACGCCTGCTGCTCGCCGCCAATGTCGGAGATCCGCAGATTGCTGGCTCGCACACCGTGACTATTGTGGATGTCGCTGGCGCGACGGGTATGGATGTCGCTGGCGCGACGCGGGTCGATACTGCTGTCGCCCGAGTGCGCGCCAGCATCCCGGTCCCCGGCCGCACGCGCTGGACGGTGTTCGATCCCGCCTCCGGACTGTTCTACGTCAACATCCTGAACCCCGCGGTGATTGCCGTCATCGACTCGAAGCGGCCGGACGCGCTTGCCTACATGTATGCCGTGCCGGCGGCCGGCCCGCATGGCCTCGACTTCGACCCCGACACACGCCGCCTGTTCTGTGCCTGCGACGCCGGCCGGCTGGTCACCCTCGACGCCGCGACCGGACGAATCCTGCATGATGCACCGCTCAGCGGCGTGCCCGACGTGATCTTCTTCAATCGCCGGCTCCGCCAGCTCTATGTCGCGGTCGGTGATCCTGGCGACGTCGAGGTGTTCGATACGAGAACGATGAGGAGCCTCGGTCGGACCGCGACGGAGAAGGGTGCGCACACCACGGCGCTCACGCCGGCCGGAGACCTGCTCTACGTCTTCCTGCCGCAAAGCCATCGCGCAGCGGTCTATCGCCTCTAGAACGCCTTGCTGACGGTGAAGCGCAGGCTGAACGGCTCGACCGGATGGAAGTGTACGTCGTTGACCGGCGCTGCCTCGCCGCGCAGCTGCGACTGGTAGAAATAGGCGACCTGCTGCGCCTGGGCGTTGAAAATGTTGAAGCCATCGAGCTGGAGGCGCAGCCCGCTTTCGAACACGTAGCCGACGCGTGCGTTGAACAGCGATGTCGGGGTCGAGCTGACGCTGCCGTCCTCCGTCAGCGGCCGGGTCCCGAAATAGCGCCAGCGTAGCGCGCCGAACCACCCCAGTTCCTCGCCCAGCACGATGCCAGCCTGAGCGATGGTGCCCGGTGCACCGGGAATTTTGTCGCCGGCCAGGCTGTAGTCGGTGAAGCGCGCGTCAGTCCAGGCGAAGTCGAAATCGAAGCGTATCCACGAAAGCGGCTGGTAGTGGCTGGTCCATTCGATGCCGGTGCGCAAGCTGGGCCGGCTGGCCACAGTGGTGCCGGCGTCGCCGACGAACAGGATCTCCGAATCCATCCCGAGCGCGAAGAATGCCACCGCCGCATCGAGGCCCTTCAGGATCTGGGTACGGGCGCCGATCTCGCCGCCGCGCGTGCGCACCAGCAGCGGCACTGGCTGCTGACTGACGGTCCTGTCGGCGGGATCGACGGTGATCACGGTGCCGCGCGCGTCGTTGCTGTGAAAGCCGAGACCGGCATTCACGAACAGCTCGCTCCTGGCGAACGGGCCGAACACCACGCCCGCCTTGGGGCTCGCGAGGAAGGCCGACATGGTGCCGGAGTTGGCCGGCGTGTCGGACTCGACGCTCGCCCAGTACATGTCACCGCGCAGGCCGAGGATGGTGCGCAACCACGGCGTCCAGCTCGTCTTGTTCTCGCCGTACAGGCCGAGGCTGGTCTCGCTGACCTGGTCGTTGCGGATCGTGCTGGTCGGCGTGCGCAGGGTCGTGTTGAACAGCCCGACCGCGATGTCGTCGTAGCGGAACTGCGCGCCCAGCGTCATTGCGGAGTCGAAGCCGAGGAACGGCGTCTTCTGGGTATGGCTGAGATTCACGCCGAAGATCTTGCGCTTGTCGCTCTGCTGGAACTGGTCGCCGTCGGTCGGATTGTCGAGGAAGTAGGTGAAGTTGTTGTAGAGGTTGAGCGTCTGGTAGATGAAATAGCCCTCGACCTTCTGCGCGCTCTGCTCCGTGGTGCGCGCCCAGCGCGCCGACAGCGAATAGCGCTGCGAATCGCCACCATCGGTCTGGTCGACCGCGCCGAAACGGTCGAGCGAACCATCGAGCCAGGCGCGCTGCGGGATCTGGTCGGTCGAATGCCAGGAATTGGTGTAGGCCATCGCGGTCAGCGAGAAGCCGTTCGCGACCGAACCTTCGGTGTAGCGCAGCACGCCGTTGTACTTGCGCGTCGCATCGGACACGACCCACGGCCCGTCGTAGCGCACGATCTCGCCGGCCGCGGTGAGCGTGCCGTCACCCAGCAGCATCGAGCCCGCCGCCAGGCCGCGCCGGTAGCCGTAGCTGCCGCCGGTCGCCGACAGGATGTCGCGATCGAGGCGATGAGCGTAGTCGAGGCGCAAGGTACCCACCGAGGCGAAGTCGCCCTCCTGCGCCCAGTACGGGCCCTTGCGCACCAGCATACTGCTGACGAGTTCAGGGATCAGGAAATTGACGTCGGCATAGCCCTGGCCGTGGCCGTGCGTGCGCATGTTGACCGGCATGCCGTCGAGCCAGATCGCGAGATCGGTGCCGTGATCGAGATTGAAGCCGCGCAAAAAGTACTGGTTGGCTTTGCCTTCGCCCGAATGCTGGGTGACGATCAGGCCGGGCGCCGCTTCCAGCATCTCGCCGGGCCGTTCGATCGGCCGGGTGTTGATGGTTTCGCCCGAGATACGCCGCTCGGAAGCCGAGTCGGTCGGCAGGGCCTCGATGTCGCGCTGCGCCGTCACGGTGATGGCGGGCAGGACCGTCGAGGCACCGATCGGCATGTCGTTCGGGGGTGCATAGACAGGTGAGGCTGGCGGCGGCGCAGTCTGCGCCACGGCCTGCAGCGGCAGGACCGTCAGCGCAAAGAGGATACACGCACGCGTATGCATCTTTCTAGTATTCTGCATACACTATGCCAAGCGACAACAGGAGCCAGGACATGCAACGCATCACGCTTTCGGTCGACGACGAGCTGGTCGCCGCCCTCGACCGGCGCATGAAGAAAAAGCGCTATGCCAGTCGCTCGGAAGCTCTACGCGACATCCTGCGCGAAGCCGAGGCGCGCGAGGCGTCGGAAGCGAGCAAAGAGCAATCCTACTGCGTGGCGACGCTGGCCTACGTCTACGACCACGAGACCCGCGATCTCGGCCGGCGCCTGACCAAGAACCAGCACAAGCATCACGATCTGCAGGTCGCGACCCTGCACGTGCATCTCGACCACGAAAGCTGCCTGGAAGTCTCCGTATTGCGCGGGCAGGTTCGCAGCGTACGCGCCCTCGCCGACGAGACCGTTAGCCAGCGCGGCGTGCGGCACGGTCAGTTGCACCTCATTCCGGCGACGGTCAGCCACGGCAGCCACGGCCATGGCGGGCCACGCCATTCCCACGACCATCTGCACGCCTGAACGCGATCGTCGCCGACCGGGCACCGCCTCGGGACGCCGACGGCGAGGTCATGCCACTCGGCTTGGGCGGCCAGCCTGGTGGCGGCCCCGAAGCCCCAATCAGCCGAACCCCTGAAGCGACGGCTATCGCCCGGCCCGGGAGGATTGGCGTCGCTCATGCTCTAGACGATGAGGTCGCTCCATCCCGGGTGACTTGATCCGCCTCAATGGTCTTGGTTCGGTGCCCTTGTTCGGGTGCCTTTACTCGAGTGCCCCTACTTGGGCGCCATGCGGATGGCGCCGTCGAGACGGATGGTCTCGCCGTTCAGCATCCGGTTGGTGACGATGCTCATGGCGAGCTGGGCATATTCCTTCGGATCGCCCAGGCGCGACGGGAACGGCACCTGCGCGCCCAGGCTCTTCTGCGCCTCGGCGCTGAGACCCATCATCATCGGCGTCAGGAAAAGACCGGGCGCGAT
>CAYZQZ010000029.1:0-18685 GCA_964480235.1 uncultured Reyranella sp.
ATGTCTGCCCCGATCATGGTGCCGCCGCCCGGCTTGTTCTCGACAATGACCGGCTGGCCAACCAACTCCTGCAGCTTCGAAGCGACAAGGCGCGCGGCAATGTCGACGCCGCCGCCGGGCGCGAAGGGCGCGATGATCTTGATCGGCTTGCTCGGCCAGGCCTGCGCCCAGGCCGGCAACGCCAGTGCAAACAAAGCGACAACCAGTGACACGAGCCTGATCATCTTGTTCCTCCCGTCCTTCTTATTTTCTGAATCGTCTCGTCGAGCGCAGACAGAAAGCGCGATCGGTCGCGCTGGCTCATCGGCTTCGGCCCGCCCGTTACCTCGCCCATGGCCCGGAGGTTCTGCAGCAATTCGCGGTTGGCCATTGCCATGCCGATCGATGCCGTCGTGAACGGTACGCCGGTGTTGCCGATCACCGCAGCGCCTTTCTTGAGAGAGCGATCAGCCAGCGGAATGTCGGCCGTGACGACGATGTCGCCCTCGCCCACCCGCTCGGCGATCCAATTGTCGGCCGCATCGAAGCTGTCGTTGACCACGACCAGCTGCAGCCGAGGATCGCGCGGCACATTGAGGTAGGAGTTGCTGACGACGAAGACGCCAAGACCGTAGCGCTCCGCCACCCGGTAGATCTCGTTCTTCACCGGGCAGGCATCGGCGTCGACGTAGATAGCGGTCAACTCAGTATCGCGATCTTCTTGCGCTCGATGAGCTTGAAGTCGATCGCCGCACCGAGGCCGGGACCGTTGGGCACGTGCACCAGGCCGTCGCGGCCGACCACGATGTCCTGCTCCAGCCCGTACTTCTGAGCGCCGTCGGGCAGCAGCACCTCGAAAAAGGTGGTGTTGCGGATCGAAGCGATGACGTGGAGGTTGGCGACGTTGTTCAGCGAGTTGCCGCCGTGATGGACCTCGTAGGTCATGCGGAAGGCCTCGGCGAGGTGCGCGGTCTTCACCAGTGTCGTGATGCCGCCCTTCACCGCCACGTCGCCGCGCAGATAGTCAGTCGCCTGCAGCATGATCCAGGGCTGATAGGATTCGAGGCCGGTGATCGGATACTCGGTCGCCAGGATCGGGATCGAGAGCTGCTGCTTCAGCTTCACGTAGTTGTAGATGTCCTGGTCGTGCAGCGGGTCCTCGTACCAGAAGTAGTTCATCTCCTGCACGGCGCGGCCGACCCTGAGCGCCGCCGGGAAATCGTAGGCCCAGGTCGAGTCGAGCATGATCGTGTAGTCGCCGACCGCCTTGCGGACGGCCTCGCAAACCTTGATGTCCTCCTGCCAACGGGTCGGCGGATGGATCTTGTAGGCAGCCCAGCCATACTCCTTGAACTCGAGCGCCTGCTCGGCATAGGCCTGCGGCGAGGACAGCACGGCGGAGCTGGCGTAGGCCGGGACCGATTGGCGGAAGGTGCCGAGCAGACGATGGATCGGCTGGTTCATCGCCTTGCCGGCGAGATCCCACAGCGCCACGTCGACTGCGCCGATGGTGCGCACGCCCGAGGCGCGCACCTTCTTCCAGAGATCGGCGACGATCGCCTCGCGATGCATCGGATCGCGGCCCATCAGCACCGGCTTGAGGTGCGTGATCAGTCCCTGCCCGTCCGTAGCTGCGGAATTCGAAGCCGACCCGAGAAACGCGTGACCCTCGATGCCCTGATCGGTGACGATGCGCAGCAGCCCCAGGGCGCTGGAACCCGCGAATTTGCTGTGCTGTCCGTAGGTGGTCGGCGGAATGTCGTCCCACGCAAAAAGCGTCAGGGTGACGTCGGTGATCTTCATTTTCTCTCCCTTCGGCAGGAGTATAGACTGACCGCATGAACGACAAAGTGAAAGCCCAGTTGGCCCCGACAGGCGTTCTGCGGGCCGGCATCAACCTCTCGAACTTCCTCCTCGTCACCGGTCGCGCCGCGGACGGCACGCCGCAGGGCGTGTCGCCCGACATGGCCGCCGCGGTCGCTGCCAGGCTCGGTGTGCCGGTGAATTACGTGCCGTTCAAGACACCGGGCGAGCTCGGCGACCAGGCCGGCAAGAATGTCTGGGACATCGGGAATATCGGCGCCGAGCCGCAGCGCGCGCAGACCATCGACTTCACCGCCGCCTATTGCGAGATCGAGGCGACCTACATGGTCCCGGCCGGCTCACCGATCAAATCGATCGCCGAGGTCGACAGGAAGGGCGTGAAGATCGTCACTTCGGCCCGCTCGGCCTATGGCCTTTGGCTCGAAAACAACATCAAGAATGCCGAATTGATCCAGGTCCAGGGCCTCGATGGTGCTTTCAACAAGTTCAAGGACGACAATATGGACGTCCTGGCCGGTCTGCGACCGGGCATGCTGAAGGACATCGAGAAGATGCCAGGCGCCCGGATCCTCGATGGCAAGTTCTCGGCCGTGCAACAGGCCATCGGCGTTGCCAAGGGCAACCCGGAAGCCGCGACCTGGCTGGCGGCGTTCGTCGAAGAGGCCAAGAAATCGGGCCTGGTCGCGAGCTTCATCGAGAAGCACAAGGTGAAGGGCCTGTCGGTCGCGCCGCCGGCGTGATCGACTGAGGCCTCCCGCGACCGGGTAGACGCCTACTTGCCGGGCGGCACGCAGGCGCGATCGATCGTCGCCGAAGCGATCTCCAGGAACCGCGACATCGGACAGGCGTTGGCCGGACCACTGCCTTCGCAGCCCGGCAGGGAAATTTCCGCCCGTGCCGCGAGATCGGCAAAGCTGAACTGCGTCTGGGCGCGCATCTGGTCGAGGGTTTGCGCGTAGTAGACGAGCCGCACGTAACGCGCACCGTCGGCCGTGTTGCGCAGCAGCTCGAACGCGAGCGCGCCGCCGGGGCTGGGATCGTCGGGCGTGAAGCCCGGGATCACCCAGTGAATGTCCAGCAGACCCGCAATGTTGGCGATGTTGGTGTCGTGGCCGACGAGCATGGTGAGCCGGCGGTCGTCAGTGCGCTGCAGCCCCTCGAGGATGGCCGCCATCATTGCCGAGCCGCTGCGTCGGGCGATGTAGTCGGTGCGCTGCGTCAGGTCGAACTCGAGCTTGTGCAGGAACATCAGGTCGCGCAGCTCGCTGAAGTCGTGCAGCCGGCCCCACGCGACCTGGTTGGCAGGCAGGCCCTGCGCCGCCTCGAGCAGGAAGATTTCCGTCATCGTCGACGCCGTGCGGACCGGACCGTCGATCCCCACTCGGCCGTCCTTGACCACGATGCGGGTCGGATGCTCCCGCAGGCCGCACTGGGTATTGGCGGCCGCGCCCGGGCAAAGAATCTCCTGCACGCGCGTGTATTGCGGCGCATACATGTCGAGCTGGGTCTGGATGCTGCCGCCGACACGCTTGAGGATCGCATTGCGCGCCTGCACCTCGTCGATCGGGCAGATTCCGGCCTTCACTGGACTGAACAACGGATCGGGACGGGACAGGTCGCTCTGGTACTGTGCGATGATCTTGCACTGCGGGTAGAGGCCTTCCAGCAGCGCCTGGGCGCTTTCGCGCGTGCGCTGGTCGACGTCGGCCCAGGCGGCGACCATGCCGGACGGCGGGCAGCGCTCGGGCGAGATCAGGCCGAGCCCCGAATAGACCACGCGATAGAACGAGCCCATGAATTTCAGGAGCTCGTAGCCGCGCGAGGTCAGATCGCCTGGCGCCACCTTCCAGACGGGAAACGGCGTCGTGACCTGCCGGTCGAGTTCGGCATTGCTCTGGGTGGGCGAGCGCACGCCGTGGCGGCTGAGCAGCACCGCCCGTTCGAGCTGAAGGTTCTGGGCCGCCACCGGCGGGACAACCAGGAGAAGGAACAGGCCGGCAGCGGCGAGCAGGCGAGGCATGGCGATCACGCGAAGGTACGGTCGATCCAGTCGCGCGTGCGGTACCACGCGCCGACGAAGGGTAGCACCCATTCGGGGTTGCCGTTGTAAAAAGGCACAGAGGGGAAGGGTTGACCGTCGAAGGCGTTGACCGGCGCGTTCGAGCCGCCGGCGATCTTGCGCGCCGTCTGGTAGCCGAGATAGCTCATCATCGCCACGCCCGAGCCGTTGCAGGCCATGAGGTAGTGCATGCCGAGCTCGGTGCCCATGTGCGGCAGGAAGTCGAAGGCGAAGGCGACATTGCCGGTCCAGGCGTGGGTTACCTTCACGCCCCTGAGCTGCGGCCAGCGATCCAGCATGTAGCCATGCAGCACGGGCGCGCTGACCTCGGGCGGCACCTGGGTGAAGCGGGCACGGCCGCCGAAGATCACGCGCTTGTTGTCCGGCGACTGGCGGTAATAGCAGAGAACCCGCTTGGTATCGCTGACGACGCGCCCCTTGGGGATCAGGCTCTTGACCAGATCCTCGGGCAGCTCCTCGGTGGCGATGATATGGCTGGCCACCGGGATCAGCCGGCGCTTGAGTGTCGGCGTCAGGTCGGTGGTGTAGCCGTTGGTCGCGATCACGACCTCGCGCGCCTCGATCGGACCCTTGCTGGTCAGCACCCGGAAGCCGCCGCCGCCGCTCGATCCCTTGCGCTCGATCTTCTCGGCGTCGCACTGTGCGCAGAGTTTCGCGCCGGCGCGGTGCGCCGCCGTGAGCAGGCCGCCGTAATAGAGCGCGGGATGAAGCTGTCCGGTGCGCTCGACCACCATGCCGCCGTGATAATAGTCGGAGGCGATTTCCTCGCGCTGGCGCTCGCGCGGCAGCATGTAGGTGCCGAGACCGGCGCTGGCATTGTAGGTGCCGACCTTGGATTCCTGCTCGCGGTAGTGGCGTGGCGTGTAGGCGCCGGAGAAGCGGCCGCTCATGCGCCAATGACACTCGATGTTCTCGCGCCTGATGACCGTTTCCACCTGCGCCAGAGAATCCGCGGCATCGGCCAGCATGCGCTGCATGATCTGCTTCCAGGCCTCGGGATCGCCGCCGACGCCCTTGCCGGAGAAGCCCTTGCCCATGGTCGTGCCGCCGCTCACGCCACCGCCGTTGCGCGTCGAGGCGCCGACGCCGAAATCGCCGCGTTCCAGAACCGTCACGTCGATGCCCGAGCGCGCCAGCTCGAGCGCCGTGGACAGGCCGCCATAGCCGGCGCCGACCACGAGCACGTCGGTCTTGAGCGGCGGATCCTGGGAGAGTTCGTTGGACGGATGCCACCACTCCCACCACCAGGGCATGGTCTTGAAGTCCTTGTGGAAGATGCTGTCGGCCATCTCTTTCCTCTCAGCGGGCGCTGTTGCGCAGCCCGCGTCCGAACCGTCCGATCAGGACTAGCACGATCGATACCAGCAGGATCTGCATGACAGATACCGCGGCAATGGTGGGGTCGATCTCCATCAGGATGTTGTCGAACATCTTCTTGGGCAGGGTCATGTTCGGCCCAGCGAGGAACAGCGCCACCACCAGTTCGTCGAAAGACGAGATGAAGGCGAGCAGGCCCGCCGAGATCAGGCTGGGCCGCAGCAGCGGCAAGGTGATGCGCAGCAGGATGCTCCACCGGCTGGCGCCAAGCCCTTCCGCCGCCTGCTCCAGCGAGCGATCGAAATCGCGCAGGCCGGCTCCCATCACCAGCACCACGTACGGCAGGGCGAGCACGGTGTGGGCCACGACCAGCCCATACCATTCGCCGATCAGCTTCAGCTTCGCGAACAGGCCGTAGACCGCGACCGAGACGATGATGGTCGGCACGATCAGCGGCGCCAGCGCCAGGCGGTCCAGGATGACACGCCCGGCGAAGCGGCCCCGCACAAGGCTGAAGGCGAGCGGCACGCCGAGCGCCAGCGCGAGAGCCGCGGTCGCGGCGCCGACATAGAGCGAGCGGATTGTGGCATCGATCCATTGCGGGTCGTCGAGGTAGCGCTCGTACCACTGCCAGGAGAAGCCGGGCGGCGGGAACTGCATGTAGGCCGCCGAACTCAGCGAGATCGGGAACACCACGATCAGCGGCAGCATCAGGAAGAAATAGACCACGGCGCAGACGGCGATCAGCGCACGGCGGCTGGGCGCGACAGGCCTCATGGGCGCGGTCTCATGAACGGCCCCTCATGAACGCGCCTCATCGGGCTGCGTGTAGCGCTGGGCCAGCGCATAGACGAGCAGGGTCGTCGCCAGCAGCACGGTGGCGAGCGCTGCGGCAAACGGCCAGTTCAGGGTCTGGCGAACCTCCTGCTCGATCAGGACGGCGATCATCATCACCTTGCCGCCGCCCAACAGCGCCGGGGTGATGAAGAAGCCGAGCGATAGCACGAAGACGATGACGGCTCCCGCGAACACCCCGTTCAGCGTGAGCGGCAGGTAGATGCGCCGGAAGATGCGGGCGTTGGAGGCGCCGAGGCCCTCGGCAGCAGCGACGATCGACGGATCGACGCGGCGCACCGCTCCATAGATCGGCAGCACCATGAAGGGCAGCAACACGTGCACCATGCCGATCAGCACGCCCGACAGATTGTAGAGCAGCGGCAGCGGCTCGGAGATGATGCCGGTCTTGATCAGGGTGCTGTTGAGCACACCGCTGCGACCGAGCAGCACCATCCAGGCGTAGGTGCGCACCAGCACCGACGTCCAGAGCGGCAGCAGCACGAAGATGAAGCCGACCGTCGCCCAGCCCGGAGTGGTGGTCGCCATCAGGAAACCGAGCGGATAGCCCAGCAGGAGGCAGAACAGGGTCACCATGACCGCGATCTCGAAGGTGCTCCAGAAGACGCGGAGATAGAGCCCCTCGCCCAGCGCCTTGGCGTACCATTCGAACGAACCGGCCTCGACGCTGAAGCCCAGCATGCGGACGACCGGAAACAGGAAGAAGCAGAACAGCAGGATCAGCGCGGGCACGGCCGGGACCGCGCCTGTCCACGCTCTGGAAGACATGGACCTAGAAGACATGGATCGACTCCGGCGCGATGCCGACGTCGACCCGCGCGCCGACCGCAGGCAGTTCGCCGCGAGCCGGCTGGCGGACGATCAGCTCGAAACCGTCGTCGCAGGCGAGCCGGAGCTTGAACGATACGCCGAGATAGACCGCTTCCTTGACCGTGCCGGAAAACCGGTTGGTGCCTGCGTCGAAGCGTTCGGGCCGCATCAGGACGCCGACTTTTGTTCCAGGCGCCTCGCCGCCGCGGCCGGAACGGCCGACGCCGACCCTGCGGCCGCCGTCGAGCGTCACGGCGCCGGGTTCGCTCACCGTGCCGTGGAAGATGTTGCTCTCGCCCACGAAGTCGGCGACGAACGCGTTGGCGGGCCGTTCGTAGATCTCGGTCGTGGTCGCGATCTGCTGGATTGCGCCCTTGTTCATCACCGCGATGCGGTCGCTTAGGACCAGCGCCTCTTCCTGGTCGTGGGTGATGAAAATAGTGGTCAGCCCGAGCCGGCGTTGCAGGCGCCGCACCTCGAGCTGCATGGTCTCGCGCAGCTTGCGGTCGAGCGCCCCAAACGGCTCGTCGAGCAGCAGCAGCCGCGGATTGAAGACGATGGCACGGGCCAGTGCCACGCGCTGCTGCTGGCCGCCCGAGAGCTGCTTGGGCAGGCGCTGGTCGTAGCCCGCGAGTTCGACCAGGGCCAATGCCTCGCGCACGCGGCGCTCGATCTCCGGCCGCGCGACGTTGCGCATCTCCAGCGGGAAGGCGACGTTGGCCGCCACCGTCAGGTGCGGAAACAGCGCGTAGTTCTGGAACACCATGCCGATGTCGCGACGGGCCGGCGGCAGGGACGTGATGTCCTTTCCGTCGACCAGCACGCGGCCCTCGTTCGGCGTCTCGAAGCCTGCCACGACCTTGAGCAGCGTCGTCTTGCCCGAGCCGCTCGGCCCCAGGATGGTGAGCAGCTCGCCCGAGGTGATGCGCAGGGAGACGCCGTCGAGGGCGGCGACGTCTCCGAAGCGCTTGACCAGACCTTCTACGCTCAGCTCGGCGGACCGGCCGGCTGGATCGACCGCCACTCCTCAGCCCTTCTTCAGCAGCCAGGCATTCCAGAGCTCGATCGCCTTGTTGCCGTTCTCGGCGTACCAGTTGTCGTCGATCCAGAACTGCTTGTCGATGTACTGGGTCGGCAGGTAGGGCTTCACCTTGGCGTCGACGTAGTTCAGAGACTCGAGATTGAGTCCGGGATAGCCGAGCTCGCTGGCGTAGATCGCCTGCTGCTGCGGCACCGACATCTCGGCCAGCATCTTCTGGCCCCAGTAGGCGTTCTTGGCGCCGCGCGGGATGACGAAGCTGCCCTGCTTCAGCGCGCCCTGGTTCCATTCGATCTCGACCGGACCGCCCTTCTTGATCAGGTCGTAGAAGCGGCCGTTCCAGCCGGTCGCCAGCACGACCTCCTTGTCGAGCAGCAGCTGCGCCGGCTGCTGGCCGGTGCTCCACCACACGCTGATGTGCGGCTTGATCTGGTCGAGCTTCTTGAAGGCGCGATCGAAGTCGATCGGATAGATCTTGTCCATCGGCACGCCGTCGGCAATCAGGGCGAACTCGAGGTTGTCGGTCGGATGATTGCGCATCGAGCGCGCGCCGGGGAACTTCTTGACGTCCCACCAGTCGGCCCAGCTCTTGGGGTGGGTGCCGCCTTTGAAGACGTCGGTGCGGTAGCCGATGATCGTGGTGTAGACCGACGAGGCGAAAACGTAGGGGGTGCGCACCTTCTCGGGATACTTCGAACGGTCGACGATCTTGTCGTCGATCTTTTCGACCAGGTTCATCTTGGTGGCGCGGATCGCGTCCTGGCCGCCGATCTCGGTGACGTCCCACTCGACGTTGCCCGACTCGACCATGGCACGCAGCTTGCCGAAATCGGCCGGCGAGGTTTCGACGACCTTGATGCCGTACTTCTTTTCGTAAGTGTTGAAGAATGCCTTGCGCATCGCCGAGCCCATCGAGCCGCCGGAATGGTTGACCACGATCGAGGCGGGCTTGGGCGGTTCCTGTCCAAAGGCCGGGCCGGTCGCGGTCGCGGCGGCGGCGCCGCCGAGCATGATCATCGTCCGGCGACGACCCATCGTGTGGCCAACTGTGTTGCGCTTCATCGCAGTCCCCTTCTTGAATTCCCCTAGGGTGACTTTAGGTAACCCGCATTGCGCTGTCATTATTCGAACTTGATACCGCGCGTGCTAGGCTTCCGCTTGAAACGGGGGTTTTGCATGCAGTCTTTCCGAGTACTGGCTCTGGCCTTGGTCGCGTGGTTCGGCCTCGCCTCCGGCCTGGCGACAGGAGCGTTCGCCCAGAACGGGCTCGAGCGCTTCGAGAAGGACATTAAACCCCAGTTCGAGCTCGAGAAATTTGCCTACGAAAGCGGCCAGGCCGTCGGTAGCTCGGGCTTCGTGCTCAACAAGGTGGTTGCGGTCGTGCCGGCCAACGCCGCGACCGGGGACAAGGCAAGCACGATCAAGATCGACAAAGTGACCGTCGAGGATATCGACTTCGACCGCCTGAAGAAGAGCAGCAGCGACGACGACATGCCGCGATTTGCCAAGCTCAGGCTGGACGGCCTCACCGGCGACGACGAGGTGTTCACCTCGCTGACGCCGTACGGCATTCCCAATGTGCCGGTCGACATCGTGTTCGACTATCGCCTCGACGCAGCAAGCAAGGTGCTGACCCTGAACAAGCTGGAGATTGGCCTGCGCGGCCAGGCCAGGATCGCCGTCGAGCTGGTGATGGACGGAATCTCCGACAAGGCGAGCCAGATGGAGAACGCCAAGGCCGACGGCCGGCTGCGCAGCGCCTCGGTCACGTTCGACGACCAGGGCCTGCTTTCAAAGCTGCTGCCCGCCCTGGCCAAGGAGAATGGCGACAAGCCCGAGAATCTGGTCGCGATCGCGCTGGTGGGCATCGCGGGCTTCAGCGATGGCCAGGGACCGGCGACCCTGAAGGTGCTCGATACCGTCGCGTCATTCGTCAGCGACTGGAAGGCGCCCAAGGGACCGCTGACGCTTGGTGTCAAGCCCTCCAAGTCGGCAAGCCTGTCCGACCTCGACAAGGTGATGCAGCCCAACGCGCTGGTCGATGTGTTCGGGCTCAACGCCGCCTATTCCGGCACCCGCGACGGCGCGGCAAAGGCGGCAATGGGCGGAAAGTAGGATGGCCGGAAGCGAACTCGTCCGCGACGACTGCGATTATTCGCGGTCGTCGTCCCGGACGCCGGAGATGCCGTAGAGCCATCGGTCCAGCCGCAGGCCGACGACCAGCACCAGCAGCACCAGCGCCGTGGCAACGACGGCGAGCTTCCATTCGCCGAGGCCGCACAGCACGCCGACGCCCGTGGTGACCCAGAGCGAGGCCGCGGTGGTGAGGTGGTAGACCCGCACGCCCTGGCCGCGCAGGATGACGCCCGCGCCGAGGAAGCCGACACCCGCGATGACGCCCTGGATGACGCGGCTGGTGGCGGCGGGATCGTCGCTGCCGATGTGCGGCGCACTGCCGGCAATCACCAGGATGGCCGCCCCCAGTGAGACCAGCGCATGTGCACGAATGCCGGTCGGCTTGCCGTGGATGTCGCGATTGAAGCCGATGGCCGCGCCCGCCAGGACGGCGGCGAGCATGCGCACGATCGCTTCGAGGTCGATTTCCATGGCGTAACTCTAGCACGAAATGGTGAGCCGCTTTCGCCGCAGCCTCTTGAGCGCCGGGTGGTTCCTCTGAGAAAATTCGAGCCCTTTCCCCCTCAAGTTCGAGAGAGACTTCATGGAAGCGTTCGGTCTGACCTGGTCACCCCGCCTGCTGAGCGTACTGCGCATCATGTCGGGACTGCTCCTGCTGCAGCACGGCACCGGCAAGGTGCTGCACTTTCCAGCGGGCGTGGTGCCGGCAAGCTTCAGCCTCAATTCGATGCCAGGCTACGCGGGCGTCATCGAGCTGGTCTGCGGCGTCCTTCTGGTGATCGGCCTGTTCACGCGGCCGGCGGCCTTCCTCGCCTCTGGCATGACGGCGGTCGCCTACTTCATGGTGCACGCGCCGCAGGGCTTCTTCCCGATCCTGAACAAGGGCGAACTCGCCGCCCTCTACAGCTTCGTCTTTCTTTATATCGCGGCGGCCGGCGCCGGACCGTGGAGCATGGACGCCCGGCGCCGCTAGGCTTCCCTGTCTTCGGGACCGGGGCGAACCGGCGCGGGTTACTCCTTCACCGCGCCGGTGAGCGAGGAGACGTAATAGTCGACGAAGAAGGAGTAGAAGATCGCAACAGGCAGCGAGCCGAGCAGCGATCCGGCCATCAGCGCACCCCACTGGTAGACGTCGCCCGATACCAGCTCGGTGAGGATGGCGACCGGTACGGTCTTCTTCTCGCTGCTCTGGATGAAGGCCAGCGAGTAGATGAACTCGTTCCAGCTGAGGGTGAACGAGAAGATCCCGGCCGAGATCAGGCCCGGCACCGCCAGCGGCAGGGTGATCCGGCGCAGAATCTGCAGGCGCGTCGCCCCGTCGATCAGCGCGCATTCCTCGAGTTCGTACGGGATCGACTTGAAGTACCCGATCAGCAGCCAGGTCGAGAACGGAACCAGGAAGGTCGGGAAGGTCAGGATCAGGGCGATCGGCGAATCGAACAATCCGAGCTGGTGCACGGTGGTGGCCAGCGGAATGAACAGGATCGACGGCGGCACCAGGTAGGCAAGGTAGATGCCGAGGCCAACATACTGGCTGCCCCTGAAACGAAGACGCTGGATGGCGTAGGCGGCCAGCACACTGGAGAACAGCGACAGCACTGTCGAGCCGACCGCGACGCTCATGGTCGTGACCAGCCACTTCGGGTACGCGGTCTGGAACAGGAGCTTGTAGATGTGCTCGAGCGTCGGGCTGCCGATCAGGAAAGGGTTGTACGTCTTGTAGTCGTAGAGCTCGGCATTCGGTTTGAACGACGTGATGGCCATCCAGTAGAACGGGAACAGCAGCAGGATCACGAAACAGGCGAGCGGCAGGTAGATCGTCACCATGCGGCGCGCGCGGCTGTCCCACGCCATCTGCTCGGGCACGACGGTGGCGCCGCCCGACGGGTTCTCCGCCTCGGCCTTCGCAGTGGCGTCAGTCATTGGCTTCTCCCTGCTGCCACTTGCGGCGTGCCAGCGCGAAATAGCTGAACAGAGTGGCGACCACGAGGAACGGGATCATGGCAACCGCGATTGCCGCGCCCTCGCCCAACTCGCCGCCGGCAATCCCGCGCTGGAAGGCGAGCGTGGCCATCAGGTGGGTCGAGTTGACCGGACCGCCGCGGGTGATCGCATAGACGAGCTGGAAATCGGTGAACGTGAAGATGATCGAGAAGGTCATCACGATCGCCAGGATCGGCAGCAGCAGTGGGAAGGTGATGTACCGGAAGCGCTGCCACGCCGTGGAGCCATCGAGCAGAGCGGCCTCGTAGAGCGAGGGCGAGATGGTCTGCAGCCCGGCCAGCAACGAGATCGCCACGAACGGGATGCCGCGCCAGACGTTTGCAGCGATCAGCGACCAGCGCGCAGGCCATGTCGTCGACAGGAAGTCGAACGGCTTGGAGCGAATGCCCAGCACGTCGACGAACATGTAGGAAATGATCGAGAATTGCGGGTCGTAGATCCACCAGAAGGCGAGCGCGGACAGCACTGTGGGCACGATCCAGGGCAGCAGGATGATGGCGCGCAACAGGCTCTTGAAAGGCACGTGATTGTTGAGCAGCAGTGCCAGCCACAGGCCGAGCGCGAATTTCCCGAACGTCGCGACGCCGGTGTAGAAAACGCTGTAGAAGACCGCGCTCCAGAAATGCGGATCCTCGAGCAGGTATTCGAAGTTCTCCAGGCCGACCCACTGTCCGGTCCGACCGATCTTGGTGTCGGTGAAGGACAGCCAGATGCCGAGCCCCAGGGGATAGGTCAGGAACACCGTCAGCAATCCGAGCGCCGGTAGCAGGCACATCGCCACCAGGAAGGGCTTGTAGTCGAAGATGCGCATCAACCATGACGGCTGCGGTCGAACGCGCGTCCAGTCTGCGATGGTGGTGGCGGTCATACGGTCACTCCGAGGGCGAAAAGGGGCGCGGCCTTGGCCGGCCGCGCCCTTTCCCGGGCGTTAGCGGTAGTAGCGGCGGGTCCGGCGTTCCGCTTCCTTGGCGGCATCTTCCGGAGTGGCCTGGCCGCTGGCCACCGAGGCGCACATCTGCACCAGAATGTACTCGGCGGTGACCGTACCGGCGGCCTGCGTGATCGGCCCCTTGTAGCCGCTCCAGAAGCGGTTGTTCATGGTGTCGCGATACAGGGCGATCTTGGGATCGCTGTCCCAGACCTTGCTCTTGTCGTAGGCGTTGAGCGGATGGGACCAGTATCCCAGGCAGCCGACCAGCCACGGATCGTACTGCTCGGCTTCCATCATGAAGGCGAGATAGGCCTTGGCGGCATTGGGATACTTGGAATGCTTGAACAGCATGCCGTTCAGCGTCGTCGCCCCCTGCGGCGCGGTGGCTGCGAGGCCCTTGATCAGCGGCGCATGCTCGGTGTCTTCGGCGATCGCCTTGGTGGCGGGATCGTTCTTGAGCGCGAAGTAGAGCGACACGCCGTTGGCCGTCAGGAACAGTTCGCCCGCCGCATAGGCGCGGTTGTTGCTGACGTCGTTCCAAGACATCGTGCCCTGGACGAAGGTCGGATAGAGCTCCTTGACGTACTTGAGGGCGGCGATCGTCTCCTTGCTGTTGATCGCGACCTTGCCGTCGTCATCGACCAGATAGCCGCCGTGACTCCAGACCATCCAGTTGGCAAAGCCATTGGCGTCGCCAACGGCATTGCCGAGCGCGAAGCCCGCCGGCTTGTTCTTCTTCTGCAGCGCCTGGCAGAGCTTCAGGAAGCCGGCGTGATCGTCGGGAATCTTGTCGAAGCCCGCCTCTGCGACCGCAGACTTGCGATAGACCAGCGGCCCGCCCGAGCCGCCCATCGGCAGGCCGATCCAGTTGTTGGTCTTGGCCTTCTTGCCGAACTTCTCGCCCAGGAACTTCCAGCCACCGTATTTCTTGCCAAGGTACTCGGCGATGTCGGTGAGTTCGACGACCTTGTCGGCGTAGATGTGCGGATCTTCGGCCCATCCCAGGATGATGTCGGGACCGGCGCCGGTGTTAGCCGACACCGCACCCTGCTGGCGAAGATCCTCCCAGCCGACGAAGTCGACCTTGACGGGAATGCCGGTCGCCTTGGTGAACTTCTCGGTGTTGGCGCGGAAGATGACCTCGTCCGGCTCGACAAAGCGCGCGGGGCGCAGCACGCGCAGCGACGCGCCATTCTCCGGCGTGAGCTTGGGGGCTTCCGCTGCGGCGGTCGGAATACCCTGGCCGTTCGCGGACCGCGCGAATGCGAGTGCTGCGGCGGCGGTGCCGCCCAGCAGCGCCTCGCGGCGGCGAATGATGAGTGCCATTGTCGTTTTCTCCCTAGGTTACGCGACTTTCGCTGATCGACTACAGACGCTGGCCGGATTGCTGGTCGAACAGATGGACCAGCGCCGGATCGGGCCGCACCGGCAGAATTTCGCCGGGCTTGGCAGAGACACGTTCGCGGAAGGCGCCGATCATCGACTGACCGCCGACCTTCATCAGAACCTGGGTCTCCGAGCCGGTTGGCTCGACGACCTGCACGGTTGCGGGAATGCCGCCGCTGTCGATGCGCAGGTGCTCGGGGCGCACACCGTAGATCGCCGGCCCCTCCTTGGCCCTCGTACCGACGGTCGGCAGCGGCCAGGCAGTACCGTCTTCGGTCCTGAGCGCGCCGCCGGCGACCGTGCCCTTCAGCATGTTCATGGCCGGCGAGCCGATGAAGCCCGCGACGAAGAGATTGGCCGGCCGATCGTAAAGCTCGAGCGGTGCGCCGACCTGTTCGATGTTGCCGCCGTTCATAACAACGATCTTGTCGGCCATGGTCATGGCCTCGATCTGATCATGGGTGACGTAGACCGTGGTCACCTTCAGTCGCTGATGAAGCTCCTTGATCTCCGAGCGCATCTGCACGCGCAGCTTGGCGTCGAGGTTGGAGAGCGGCTCGTCGAACAGGAAGACCTGCGGGTTGCGCACGATGGCGCGCCCCATGGCGACGCGCTGGAGCTGACCGCCCGAGAGCTGGCGCGGGTAGCGGTGCAGGAGCTGCTCGAGGCCGAGGATCTTCGCGGCCCGGCCGACCTCCTGGTCCATCGCCTGCTTAGGCGCTTTCGCGAGAGTGAGCGAGAAGGCCATATTGTCGTACACGGTCATGTGCGGATAGAGCGCGTAGTTCTGGAACACCATGGCGATGTCGCGGTCCTTGGGAGGCACGGCGTTGACCACCTTGCCGCCGATCGCGATTTCGCCGGACGTGATGTTCTCCAGCCCCGCCAGCATGCGCAGCAACGTCGACTTGCCACAGCCCGAGGGTCCGACGAGAACCACGAACTCGCCATCCGCCATGTCGACGCTCACGCCGTGCAGAACTTCGACCGACCCGAAGGCCTTCCGCACGTTGCGGATCTCGACCGTTGCCATTCTTCCTCCCTTGAGCGCGCGGATATTAGGCATGTGGGAGTCTTTGCGCGACAGGAAGCGGAGCCGCTGCACGGAATGGGAGCGTGCATGGCGCTCAGACGTGGCGCCGCATTCCGACTCGCTACGCCGCGACATGCAGCACTTAACGTCCGGGCGAATGCACGCTAAGGAAATGCCAAATTGGCAGGAGGAAGCGTGTCGAAGTCCAAATTGTTGCGTCGCCGAAAATTTGCAGCGTTGGCCGGTACAGCCATCCTCGCCGCTCCCGCGGTGGTCAGGGGACAGGGCAAGTGGAGGCCGGACAGGCCGATCACGATCTACAATCCGTTCGCCGCCGGCGGCGTAACGGACGTGCACATGCGCATGCTTGGCGAGGTGGTGACCAAGATCCTCGGCCAGCAGGTGATCATCGACGTCAAGGCGGGCGCGGCGGGGACGCTGGCGCCGGCGATGCTGATGAATGCCAAGCCGGATGGCCAGACCCTTGCCTGCATGAGCATCAACAGCCTGCGCTACCCGCACTACCAGCAGGTCAACTGGGACCCGCTGAAGGACTTCACCTATATATGCGGGCTGTCGGGCTACACGATGGGCATCGTCACGCGCTCCACCTCGCCATGGCAGAAGCTCGACGACCTGATCACTGCCGGAAAGAAGGAGCCGGAGAAGTACAATTACGGCACTTCCGGCGTAGGTGGCACCGGCCAGCTCATGATGATCGAGGTCGAACAGTCGACCGGCGCCAAATTCACCCACGTGCCCTACAAGGGCGGCGCGGAATGGATGCAGGCGCTGCTGTCCGACCAGGTGCACTTCCTCGCCGACGCCGCGCAATGGGCGCCCTTCGTCGACAACGGCCAGTGCCGCATCCTCGCCATGGCGACCGAGAAGCGCATTCCCAAGTACAAGGACACGCCGACCCTGATCGAACAGGGCATCAACGTGGTGGGCCAAAGCCCGTACGGGCTGGTCGGGCCGAAGAACATGCCGCCTGAGATCGTCGAGACGATCTACCAGGCCTTCCGCACGGCCATGGACGAGCCCAAGATCAACGCCTATCTCGAGCAGTTCCTGCAGCTCCCCTGGTACAAGAACCCGGCGGAGTACCGGGCCTTCGCCGAGAAGTATTTCGTCGAGGTGAAACCGCTGCTGATCAAGGCCGGGCTCGCCAAGTCGTAAGGAGGACCGCCATGGCGCTGAAGCGCGTCGCTCTCGAGATCGGTATGGGCACCGACATTCGCGGTGCCGACTACACCAAGGCGGCTGTCCGCGCCTTGCGCGATGCGCTGTGGCACAATTCACTCACCATCGCGACGGCACTCGGCAAATCGAGCGACGACATGCAGGTCGAGGTGCTGATCGGCGTGCCCAGGCCCGATCAGGTCGACACCACCGAGGTGCTGAAAATCCTACCGCACGGCACCGGCACCGTGAAGGTGTTCGAGGGCGGGCTGGAAATCTCCAACGAGGCCGGCACGGACAAGACGGTGATCGCCCAGGCGGCCGCCATCGTCAGGCTGGATATCTGAGGAGCGTTCCATGGCCCAGAAGCGCGTCATTCTCGAACTCGGCACCGGCAACGACCTGCATGGCGGCGACTACACCAAGGCCGCCCTGCGCGCGGTGCAGGACGCCCTGCACCATTCCTCGCTGACGATGCTCCGGGCATTGAAGGTCAATTCCAAGACCCACATGTTCGTGAACGTCACGATCGGCGTACAGCAGCCCGACAAGGTCGACCTCGAGAAGGTGAAGGCGTCGCTGCCGCATGGCATCGTCACCGTGAAGGCGGTGAAGGGCGGCCTCGATATCGCAGATCCGGAGAACAACGATCCGGCGGTGATCGCCAGCGCCGCGGTCGAAGTGAAGCTCGACCTCGCCTGACCCGGGGACCGACATGCTGCTCTACGAACATCCGCTGTCGTCCTATGCCCAGAAGGTCAAGATCGCCCTGCGCGAGAAGGGCCTGACGTTCGACGTCGAGACGCCGCAGGGCCTGGGCTCGGGCAACTCGACCGGCCCGTTCTCCGCCGCCAGCCCGCGGCTGGAAGTGCCGACCCTGGTCGACGGGCCGGCGCGCATTTTCGACTCCACGATCATCCTGGAATACCTCGAGGACAAGCACCCCTCGCCCGCGCTGCTGCCGCGCGATCCCGCGGCGCGCGCCGAGGCGCGCATGATCGAGGATCTCTGCGACACGCTCTACGAGGCGATCAACTGGGGCCTGGGCGAAATCCGCTGGTTCAAACGCGCCGAGCGCAAGCAGGCCGACGACATGACGGCGAAGGCGGCGGCGCAGACGAAGCAGCTGCTGGACTGGCTGACGGAAAAACTGGGCGGCAAGGAATGGTTTGGCGGGTCGCGCTTCGGCTGGGCCGACCTGAGCGTCGCGCCCTATCTCAACCGCTCCGTCCACTACGGCATCGGCCCTGCCGAAGGATCGCCGCTGAAGGCCTGGCACGGGCGGCTCTGCGCGCGGCCGTCGGTCGCTCAGACCTTCAAGGAGTTCGAAGGCGCCACGCAGGGCATGGGCAACGCCGCCGAGCGCCTGGCCTCGGGAGCGATCCGCCGCGAATATCGCGACCATCGCCTGGAATGGATGATGAAGTCGGGCGGCGTGAACGTGGTTCTCGACGGTATCGCCAGGAACAACATCCGCTTCACCTGGCCGCTCTGACGCCGGCCGGTGGCGTCAGTCCTTAACCAGCAGCCTGAGCCCCTGCTCGATCGTGGCGCGGGCGCGCGCAAGCAGTTCGGCGTCGGTGGCGCTGCTCACGGGATGTTCGATGGTGGCGAATTCGTAGCCCGGCATGCCCAGCACCTTGCCCATCATTTCGGCGGCGCTGACGAAGCGCGTGGTCATCACCCCCACGGCGGGCACTCCGTGGCGTTCAGCGGTAACGGCGTCGTGCAGACTGCACGATGAGCAGGAGCCTCAATCTCCTATGCCTGAGACGACGGCGTCCCACTGCCTGATCTCGTCGACGATGTGCCGGTCGGCCGGCGCGCTGTAGTTGGATTTGGTGCGGAACACGACGTTCTTCACGCCGTACTCCTCGCGCAGCACGCGTTCGAGATGGCCGAAGAAGCCCTTGGTGCCTTCCTTGCCGTTGGAGATGAAGCCCACCGTCTTGCCGGCGAGCGTATCGAGGCGCGGCGCGGCCTGGCCGCGCGGCGGGGCTTTCTCCGGTGTGGGATCGAGGACGCAGAAGGTCATGGCCTGACTGTTTACTTCCTGGGCGGCTCGCAGTCGATACAGGCGCCGACCGGCACGGTGACGGCATAGCTCTT